>JALHLL010000147.1 GCA_022844575.1 bacterium | reverse complement strand
GCGATAAGGAATCATTTACTATAGCCCGACGTTTGGGGTTGGAAGAAGGTATTTTTTGCGGCGGTTCATCGGGCATGAATGTTGCGGCAGCACTAAGGGTAGCAAAACTATTACCGGCTGATGCAATTGTTGTAGTAATAATTTGTGATACCGGCGAGCGTTATCTCACGAAACATCATTCGGATGAATGGCTTTCTGAAAAAAAATTGCTTGATGTCGAGAAGGTAATTTTGAAAAACGTTGTTGATGAAAAACTGAAAAAAGCTAAAACGCCGGCTATCGTTTCTGCAACTGTTGATTCTTCGATAGCGGAAACACTTAAACTTATGAATTCTCACGAAATTTCCGAGTTACCTGTTCTTGACGGAGGAAAAATTGTAGGTTCCGTCCGCGAGAACAAACTTATGGGACAGCTATTGCAAAATCGTGAAATACATAATGAACCCGTAAAAAGCTACATGGAAGAACCGATGCCCGTTATGAATGCGGATGAAGACATTCAGGCAGGTATCAATAATCTGAAAGACTTTCCCGCTATTGTGGTGGAAGAGTTCGGGCGACTTATCGGCGTAATTACACGCCATGATGTGATTGAATACTTATAATTTTAATAGATGAAAACCATTTCTCATATAATTACTGCATTTGTTTCCTGTATCGTACTCTGCTCTTTTGCCGCAATAACGGCATGCAATGAAGGAAACGGCAGTGATAATAAAGTAATCGACACAGTAAAGAAAATTGTTGAGGACACTGTACCGAATATTCCGAATCCTTTTCCTCTTGTTCATTATGAAAAAAGGAAAATCAAAAATTCGGCTGAACTTTCTGCTTTGAGGGCAAAGTACGGAAAAGCAAAAGAATCATGGACCGAATACAGAGCCATTACTACAGTAAATAGAAAAGATATACACTATTTTCGTGTAGGTGATACGATAATGATACCCGATACCGTTGATAAGGATACAAGAATATATTCATGTTTTCCTCATTATTATCACGGAGCAAGAAAACTTGATAAAATTGTAATTGTCTCGAATAAATTACAAGCGTATGCCTGTTATGAAAAAGGACATTTGGTACGTTTTGCCGCAGCAAATACCGGAACTTTGCGTAAACCGACTTTTCCGGGCAGATATGCACTTAACTGGAAACAAAGGGTAAGAAAATCATCGCTGAATGAAGAATGGATTTTGCCTTTTACATGGAACTTTCATGCGTGGGCGGGTTCGGCTTTTCATGAATTCGATATGCCCGGCAGACCTGTTTCCCATTCTTGTGTGCGCCAGTTTATGGAAGATGCCGAATGGTTGTTCAAATGGGGCAAAGGCGGAGAACTTGACAGCAACAGACGTTGGGTTATGTTCTCAGGTACTCCTGTTGTAATACTTGATATGTTTGATTATAACAGAAAATTTGGTGGACCTTGGCGTGAAATTGCAACAAACAGAGATAGTATTATAGCATTGCCCGATGACCCTATGAAAGTAGAGGAGGCATTGATTCCGATTTCCCAAATACCGAAAGATGTGCGCGGCTCTCTTATAAACCGTAATAGGTATGTTACCGCAGAAGATACACTACGTGCCCGTGGAATTATACCTCCGAACATTACATTGCGGGAATCGATAAATTACAATAAATTGAAAAAATTGAAGGAAAAGAAAAAACTTCAAGACCAAACGCAACAAAGCTCACAGGTACCAACTTCTCAATCGGAAACATAAACAATATATCGGTTCAGAGTGATAATGGATAAACAAAGTTCATCCTCAAAAAGAAAACTTCATGACCGAATTATAACCGTAATAGAAAACTTCACTCCACTGAAAAATGAAACGGTTATTGAATTTGAAGAAATATTAGCCGATTTTTTATCATATAATGATAAAAAATCGGTGCAATATTATTTGACTCGTGTCAATAATGAAAAGTTTACGAATGTGTGGGCATCTCTATCATCAACATTTACTCGTGAAGGTGCTTTCGCCGCAAAGAAAATATATGAATACGCCGAATTATACACCGATTACGATATTCGTTCATCATATATATTATTGTTATCCCTTGTTGTAAGTCAATGTGCTGAAATCGAATTACTTGTACTTTTATCAAAAATTAATGAAATAAAAGACGGCACATGGCGTGGCTCCGACATAAGCCATGCCTTAGCTCTCAATGCCATAGCAAACGGATTCCATCGGCTTGGTTTTGCACAAGAAGCATATCAATACTCTTTACGCGCTGTTGCTTTATTGCGTAATACCGATGATATAGGAACAAAAGCCGCTGTTACGCATACACTTGCAATTGTAGCATACGAAGCCGGAGATTTTGATGAAGCGGAACAATGGTACTATGAAGCATTGGATTATGCGGAACGTTCGGAAAGCCCTCATCGGATTGCTCTCATTAAGCTTAACATTTCAAAACTCCTCTATTTTGGAAAACTCGAATATCAAAAAGCTCTGGAAATAATACAGTCAGCACTCTTTTCATTCGAGGAATTAAAGGAAGAAGAACTTGTTCAGAACTGTCTTATTGAGATGGGACAAATATACACATACCTCAATAATAAAGAAAATGCCTTTGAATGCACACTTAGAGGTATCAAAATAGCCGAGGAACACAATGATAACCGCTCCTTGATTTATTCCTTAGCAAATCTTGGTTTTATATATGCCCATTTTAACGAATATGCTGAAGCATTACCCCATTTGTACAGAGCTCTTCACCTTCTTAGTAATCACCCCAACCCTATAAATGAAAGAAAAATATATTATTTGCTCTATCAAATACATTTTGCATTGGGTGATTTTGAAAAAGCATATAATTTACTGCTTCGTCATACAGAGGTTTACAATATGCTTCACGATGAATCAGCAACAAAATCGGCAAATAGACATAAAGCATTATACGAAGTGGAAAAGGCACATTATGAGAACCAATTATTAAGAATGAGGTCGGAAAAATTAGAGCAGGAAATTGACTTAAAAACAAAAGAATTAACAACGTTAGCATTACAAATAGCACAGAAAAACGAATTGCTCAATATGTTGCTCCATAATCTGGATAAAAGTCCGAATGAGTTAACTACTAATATAAGTGACATACGGTCGCAAATTGTGAGTAATATGAATACGGAACGGAGTTGGGAACAGTTTGAGAGACAATTCAAATTGGTGCATTTCGATTTTATTGAACGGCTTTCTCGTTCATACCCGAGTCTTTCTCCCGGCGAATTAAAAGTATGTGCACTTATGCGGATTAATCTTTCTTCAAAAGAAATGTCAAATCTCTTATGTCAATCAGAACGTAGTATAGAAACTTATCGTTATCGAATTAGAAAAAAAATCAATCTCAAGCCCGATAAAAACCTTGTAGCTTTTCTTTCAAGATTGTGAACATGAATATTTTACAACTTTCTCCGCAATACCCGTTTACGGAAAGCGATGGTGGGAAAAAAGGTATTGTTATGTTTTTTAGGGGTTTTACATCTTTAGGACATAATGTCAGTTTTGTGTATTTGGGCGAAAAACCTTCCAATCATTTTTACTCAGCACCGGAAAACAGCGAAATATTTCATATAAATCACTCAACAAAGAACACTTTATTTCGTAAAATTCAAGCTGTTTTCTCAGATAATCCGCTTTATATACAGAAGCACAATTCTGATAAAATTCGTAAAGAATTGATAAAATTCACAGAAAACAGAACATTCGATATAATCCATGCTGACCATACTGCAATGGCGGAACTCGCTATTTTTATGGGAAATCACCTTAAAATACCCGTTGTACTACGACTCCATAATGTTGAGTGGAAAATATGGGATAGATATGCAAACCGTTGTTCCCGCTTTTCGCCTCTCCATTATTATATTAAAAGACAAGCGAAATTACTGAAGCAAAGAGAAAACGAGTTATGTGAGTTATGCGATTATTGTTTAACAATTACGGATAATGACAAAGAAGCAGTATTTACCATGTCTCCGCACATTCGTACTGAAACGATACCCTTCGGTGTCCATAATGCACAAAAGAACATAAAGGATAATTCCAATAAGGAACAGTATTCCATGCTACTTGCAACAACATGGGCTTGGAGGCATAATGTTGACGGTGCAATGTGGTTTATTAACAATGTGTTACCTATCATCAGAAATTCAATACCTGACGTAAAACTGTATTTACTCGGCAAACATTTACCTGATGTTTTTCAATCATTTAAGAATAAAGGTGTTGTGCCCGTCGGTTATGTTGATGATATCGAAGAATATTATAGACGAAGTATGATTTTTATTTCACCCCTATTTGTCGGTAGCGGCATAAGAGTTAAAATTTTGGAAGCTATGAGTTATGGTTTACCCGTCATCGCTACCGAAATAGGTGCAGAGGGAATTAATGCTGAAAGAAGCGACGGTCTATTTATTTCAGATAATGCTTCGGAGCAGGCAAACATAATTATAGAGTTATTGAAGAAGGATGATCTTGTATTTTCATTGGGCAAAAATGCACACAATCATATTGAAGAAAAATACGATGAAGATAAACTCATATTAAAGACACTTGAGATATACAAAAAAATAATCACAAAGACCATGTAAATCAATCTTTGTTCTAAAAAAGGTATTGTTCATCAGTTCAGACATTCAACGCATCAACACATATCCCTCTATCTGTATTACTCTCTCTGATTTCATTTCACAGCCAAATGTATAATGCCGAATTACATTCGGACATTACCCAATTCTCACCTCAAGCAAAACAACACTCCTTTATCGGTTATCAATACATTTATTACTTTCTTTGAAATAAGAACCCTCAAATGTCATATTGTAAAAAAAGCATTAAGCATATATTAGTGTTTCGGTACAACTCTGTCTTCTCTATTCAAAAAAACGAACTGAGAATCATATACATAGTATCATAAAAAACTCTTTGGGTAGGAGATGAATACAGTTTCGATATGTTACTCAACATATAATCACATTATCAGTAGAATTATTAAATTTAGAACTGTATCGATTTCTTCTCAAACTGATTGTTGTAACACACATATTTATGCAGGGGACTATGAAACGTTTATTATTAGCGGTAGTATGCTTACCATTACTATTCGCATTAAAATCTTCGCTGGCTTATGCACCGGAGCAGACTGAAGTAATGGCAGATACTCTATGCTTTAGCCGAGACATCTTGCCTATTTTCAACTCTAACTGTGCTATGGCTAAATGTCATGATGCAATAACCCACGAAGAAGGTTTTACGCTTACTTCATATTCGGGTATTATGAAAGGAATCAAAGCCGGAAGTCTAAGTCAAAGTAAGTTGTATCGTGAAATCAATGAGAATGCTATGCCGCCCGATAAGGCACTACCGGATTCATTAAAAAAGCGAATAAGTACTTGGATTCAACAGGGTGCGCTCAACAATGATTGCCCGACGAATGATTGTGATACCAATAATGTGACACTTCAAAAAACAATTAAACCGCTCATTGCCGTTCAATGTCTCGGATGTCATTCCGGCAATAATCCTTCAGCAGGTATAAATTTTGAGAATGATACACAGATTGAGGATTTCAGAGAAATAATAGCATGTGCCGTAATGCATGGTCAGGACTGCAAAGCGATGCCTCCGAACAATGTAAATCTTACCGATTGTGATAAAGCGAAATTCAGAATTTGGGCTCTCGGTACACAATCTTCAGTAGAAGAAGCTGATTATGCAGATGAATTGCGTATCATGCTCTCCCCAAATCATGAAGAACTTTATTGTTTTGTTTCTACCGAGATGTTCGGAAATACAAAAGTTGAAGTCATTTCGTTGAACGGAACAATTTTGCGAACAACGACACTTAGTGCAAAAACAAACACTTCCTTTTCAATTAATATTGACGGTCTTCCCAAAGGAATGTACATCTTGAAGTTGAGTAATAGTTCCAATACCTTTATAGTAAAATTTATTAAATAAGCACTGCTAAGTACGAAGAGTTATAGGTGTCGGAAGTTAGTTCTTCCACACCTATTTCTTTATGTAACTGCACCTACCTATAATAATAATTCTAAGACTTTTCAGTATTTCGGATTGCCTAACCCGCACCTTAGCCGTATTTTTGCATAGGTAAAATTAATTTTCTTTTCCATGACAAACGACTACACTCTCCCCCATCACCTATATACAGAAATAGACGTAACTGCCGAAACTGCTACAGAACTTGGACTTACGGAAGGTGAATATGCTCGAATTTTGGAGTTAACAGGCAGGAAACCTACTTATACCGAATTGGGTATTTTTTCGGTGATGTGGAGTGAACATTGTTCCTACAAGAACTCAATCAAGCAGTTAAAAACTTTACCACGCTCCGGCGGAAGGATGTTGGTTGAAGCCGGTGAAGAAAATGCGGGCTTGATAGATGTTGGCGGTGGCTATGGTATTGCCTTTAAAATCGAAAGTCACAATCACCCATCAGCTGTTGAGCCCTTTCAGGGTGCGGCAACCGGTGTGGGTGGTATCCTTCGTGATATTTTTACAATGGGAGCACGTCCTGTTGCGGCACTAAACTCATTGCGCTTCGGCAATCTTGATAATGATAGAACTAAGTTCTTACTAAAAGGTGTTGTTCATGGCATCGGGCATTATGGTAATTGTTTCGGTGTTCCGACTGTAGGGGGTGAGGTCTATTTCGATGAGTGCTATACTGATAATCCATTAGTGAATGCCATGGCAGTTGGTATAGTTGAAGTCGGTAAAACGGCTTCAGCAATCTCACAAGGTGCAGGCAATCCTGTTATGATTCTCGGTAGCTCAACAGGTCGGGATGGTATTCATGGTGCTTCTTTACTTGCCTCACGTGAGTTTGATGAGAAAACTGAAGACATGCGACCGACGGTACAAGTTGGCGATCCTTTTGCGGAAAAAATGTTACTTGAGGCATCGCTCGAACTTATAACATCGGGCTGTGTAGTCGGTATGCAGGATATGGGCGCGGCAGGTATATGTTGTTCCACATCTGAAATGAGTGCAAAAGGAAAATCGGGTATGAAAATTAATCTCGATTTAGTGCCACTTCGAGAACAGGAAATGAGTGCCTATGAAATTATGCTCTCCGAATCGCAAGAAAGAATGTTGGTGATTGTTGAAAAAGGTAAGGAGCATATAGCACAGGCAATTTGCGATAAATGGGATGTTCCGATTGCTACCATAGGTGAAGTTACCGATGATGGCATATTATCATTTTACCGTAACGGTAAACAAGTAACTGAATTAACAGCCGAGCATTTGGTACTCGGAGGTTTAGCCCCCCAATATGATCGTGAATGGAAAATTGCTTCTTATGTAGATGAGGTTAGAGATATTGCGTTTTTGGATGATCATAATCCGTCAGCAGATGATTTACTCATCACGTTCAAAAAGCTTTTAAGCTCACCTACGATAGCAAGTAAACGGTGGGTATATGAGCAATACGATTCGCAAGTACGCACAAATACCGTTTCGATTTCAGGCGATGCGGCAGTTATGCGTATTAAAGAATTACCTAATAAAGGTTTTGCCGTATGCACCGATTGTAATAGCCGATATGTCTATCTTAATCCCCATAAAGGCGGAATGATTGCCGTTGCGGAAGCTGCAAGAAATGTTGTGTGTACAGGTGCTTTACCTGTTGCAATTACAAACTGCTTGAACTTCGGCAATCCTTATGATCCTGAAGTTTATTGGCAATTCCGCGAAGCTATTCGCGGCATGGGTGATATGTGCAGAGCATTAGGCACACCGGTTACAGGCGGTAACGTGAGTTTTCACAATGAATCGAAAAAACATGCGGTATTCCCTACCCCTACTATAGGAATGTTGGGTCTTATTGACGATATGTCAAAAACGGTAGGCAGCGGATTTGTTGGGGCAGGCGATAAAATTGTACTTCTCGGTACTCAACGGAATGATTTGGGTGGCTCTGAATACGTAAAACAAATATTCGGAAAAATTGCGGGTGATGCGCCGTATTTTGATATGGATGAAGAAGTAAAACTTCAAAAGGCAACTCTAAAAGCAATTAATACCGGTCTAGTAAAAAGTGCACATGATTGTTCCGAAGGCGGACTTGCAATTTGTTTGGCGGAAAAAGTAATAAAATCTCCCTCATTAGGAGCGGAAATACAATTACCAGTTGAGCTGGATGCAGGTAATTTATTCGGCGAGGCACAAAGCCGAATTGTTGTAAGCGTATCGGAAAATGATTATGCCGAATTATGTTTACTCTGCGAACAAGAGCAGGTCTCTGTTACTGTTTTAGGTACGGTAATATCAGAACAAAAATTATCAATTAACAATATATTGCATATTGATTCGGAAGAAATACGATCATTATATGAAGGTACATTACCTGCAATAATGGCAACGGAATTACATAGTTAATTAGTTTTCTACATAATTTTTCGAGGGGATATGTTCGGTATTTTCCGTTCTACAATTCTGACTAAGATTGTCATGGCAGTTTCCGGCATCATATGGGTCGGATTTGCATTAGGACATCTTTCGGGGCATTTTCTCTTGTTTGCCGGACAAGAATCGTACAATGCCTATAGCCAAGGATTAAAAGATTTAGGTCCTTTATTGTGGCTTGCTCGCATTGTTCTTATCATTAGTTTTCTTATTCATACTTTTTCGGGTATAATGCTCATAAGCAGAAATAAGGAAGCAAGACCAATCGGATATAAAAAGAAAAAACCGATACTATCTACCCCACAAAGCAGAATGATGGTATTATCGGGCATTATACTGTTCACATTTATGGTTTATCACCTTGCGCACTATACATTTCGTATCGGACTGCCTAATTTAAGCTATATAATGAAAGACGGTCGTGAAGTGTATGATGTATATACAATGGTAGTGGA
>JALHLL010000146.1 GCA_022844575.1 bacterium | reverse complement strand
TTCGGTTTCAATCAGATTAAGAAAAAAAACATAGCAAATCATAAGAAAATAATGATTTCAGCATTTATTGTTTCAATCATTTTTTTAACATGTTACCTCGTACACAAGTATTTACTGTATGTTGAGACAGGGAAATTTAATACTGAATTTAATGGAACGGGTTTTTGGCGACCGATGTACTTTTTCATTTTGATTACGCATGTAATTTTGGCAGCTACCTTACCGGTGCTTGCGATTATTACAATTAAACGCGGGCTTTTAATGAATGTTGCATTGCATAGAAAGACAGCGAAAGTAACATACCCCATTTGGATGTATGTTTCTGTAACAGGAGTAATAGTTTATTTTATGCTCTATCAACTATTTTCGGCAAACTGATGAGTGGTGAAACATTGTTAAAAAATATTTTCTTGATTTTCTGCATTACGATACTGTGTACGACGGTATCGGATGCATGCCCGAATTGCAAAGATGCTTTTGCAAGCGGTCCTGAAGCGGCAATAGGTGAGAGTTATTCTTGGAGCATATTATTTATGCTTGGAATGTTTATGTCGGTTATCGGTGGATTTAGCTTTTTGATATGGTCAAAAGTTAAAAAAACCAATTATAATATGTAATAAGAACATCAATCGCAGGTTTATACAAATGTTTACAAAAGAATTTGACACGAGGGTTAAAACAACAGTAAAGGTTATCGTTCCTGTTGTCGGGGTAATAGTACTCCTTGTATTCTTCGGTTTCAGAAATACAGTAACCGATGTAGGGTATCGCCCTCAACAGCCTGTACCTTTTTCACACAAACTTCATGCAGGACAACTTGGCGTAAAATGTGTTTATTGTCATACATCTGTTGAAACATCAGCACATTCTCCGGTACCCTCAACAAGTACATGTATGAACTGCCATTCGCTTGTAAAAAGTGAAAGTCCTAAATTGAAATTAGTAAGAGAAAGTGCGGAAAAAGGTACACCGATTGAATGGGTACGTATTCACAAACTACCGGATTATGCTCACTTCAATCATAGCAGGCATATACGCGCACAGATTGACTGTGCTTCATGTCATGGCAAAATTGAAGAGATGGGTGTAGTTGCACAGAATAAACCTCTTTCAATGGGTTGGTGTATTGATTGTCATCGTAACCCTTCGGAATTTATTATTCCGGCTCGCCCCATTTCGGGAATTTTCACCGGTGTAAAAGCCGGCAAATACGATTCGACAGCAAAAGCGGTACTATCACCTGTTAAAGCATTAACCGAACCTCAATTCGGTATGTGGGAATCAGAAGTTCCGAAAAGTGAAGTTCCGGGGATTCCCGTACCGAAGCATCCCGGTATAGGTCCTGAAAATTGCTCATCCTGTCATCATTGATTATGGAAACAACTATGCTTAATGCTATGAAGAATACAAAAACGAAAAAGTATTGGAAAAACAGCGAAGATTTCATCAATGGAAAGCAGAGTCATTCATCAGATGAATTTCGACCGGATGAGGAATTTGCACCGAGCTTTGAAAATGGGGTAAGCCGTCGTACTTTTATGGCACTTGTAAGTGCCTCAATGGCGGTAGGTGCTGTAGCATGTCGTCGTCCTGATCATAGATTGGTTCCGACGGTTCAAGCTGTTGAATACTTGACTCCGGGAAATCCGATACATTATACAACTGTTTATCAACAGAAAAATGCTGCCTACGGACTTGTTGTAAAAACGTCTGAATCAAGACCGACAAAGATTGACGGTAATGATTTACATCCGATTTCTGCAGGAAAATCAACAGCGTTAATTCAATCCGAACTTTTATCATTGTACGATCCTGATAGAATTAGGCGTGCAAGTGTACGTAATGGCGATTCTTCGGTTCCGAACGCTTTGTTAACAATCGCACAAGCCATTCAAAAACAATCAACTGAAGGCAAACTAACACGCTTTCTTATTGAGGAACATTGCTCTCCGGCTTTTAACACACTTATCACCGAAATCGAAACGAAATTACCGAATGTAAAATTTGTGACAATTCCGGCTGTATCTACTCACAGTCAGGCAATCGCTAATAATGCCGGCATTGGAATTAACGGTGAACTTGTTCCCGATCTATCAAAAGCACAATGTATAGTAAGCATTGATGCGGATATCTTAGGTAATGATAAGTTTTCCCTATATCATGTTTCGAAG
The DNA here is from genome assembly GCA_022844575.1 of bacterium. GTDB lineage: Bacteria > Bacteroidota > Ignavibacteria > Kapaibacteriales > UBA961 > UBA2353. The sequence goes on along the minus strand of JALHLL010000146.1, from coordinate 6,823 downwards.
TTTACAACAGGCCGTAAACCGACACACGATAAACCGGAGATGAATCAACTTATTATTGCAGAATCAACTTTAACCGTATCAGGTGCAGCCGCCGATAAGCGATTTGTTGTTAGCCCCTCGGAATTTGAGTCAATTTTAGCAGGTATTTATCAGAAAATTTCGGGCTCTTCTCCGGAATTAGTATCTGCAGCAACATCGCTTAAACCGTCAAACTCTGCGGCTGTAACAACAATCTCAGCAGCTTTGATGAAAGCAGGGGATAAGGGTATCATAATAGCAGGAGCACATTTATCGCCGGCAGCGCATGCTGTTGCCTTGGCAATTAATAGTGCATTGGGAAGTATCGGACTTGGTCAACCATTATATCAGGGTGACATAGTTCCTAATAGCTCCGAAAAAAGAACAAATGTTGAACAATTTATAAATGATTGCAATAACGGTTCTGTTGGAAGTCTTGTTTTTTGCAATATCAATCCTGAATACAATGGAAATCCGGCATTAAAATCGGCTCTTGTAAAGGTAAAAAATCGCTTTTACATGGGTGTGAATCACAATGAGACGGCTGATATATGTTCCGTTTCCGTACCAACGGCTCATTTTCTTGAGTCTTGGGGAGATGCTCTCTCTTTCGAAGGTACACATTCGATTCAGCAACCGATGATCGCTCCGCTTAATGACGGCTCTATGTCTTTACAGGATTCGCTCATACAGGTTGCAAACTATGTACAGAACGGAACGATAGTTGAAAAAGATTATTATGAGTTTTTGAGAAGAACATTAACAAATGTTCCTGATAAAAATACTTGGGAAAAGGCATTACGTGACGGTATTATTCCGGCTATGTCTCGTTTAGATGCGCCTATAGTTACACTCAACACTACTGCACTTGCAAGTATTATAACTTCCAATAGTATAAACCTTTCATCTGCTAATTGCTTTGTTGCACCTTCTTATACGGTTGGTGATGGTGAAACGGCAAATAATGGCTGGCTTGTAGAATCGCCAGATCCTATAACCAAAGTAACATGGGATAATGTGCTTTGTATGGGTAAAGAGAAAGCCGAAGAACTTGGTGTTGAGCAAGGTGATCTGGTAAAAGTATCACGTGCCGGTACAGGTTCCATTACTGTTGCCGCCTATATTCAGCCGGGTATGGCTGAGGGTATGGTTTCGGTTGCACTTGGTTGGGGACGCACATCAGGCGGAAAAGTTCTTCAAGGTAATGGTGATAACGCTTTCAGATTATTAGCTAAAAATGAAAGTTCTGGCTATATCCCGGTAACAATCGAGAAAGCAAACGGAAGTAAGAAATTAGCCGTTACACAGACTCATCAGACCATTGATGATGATCGTGAAATCATTAATGAGATAACTTTAGCCGAGTTTGCTCAAAATCATTCTAAAAATGGACATGGTGAACATTCTGTATCTCTGCCATTATCCATTGTAAGTGATGTTACTTATAAAGGTCACCGTTGGGGAATGACTATTGATCTTTCGGCATGTATCGGCTGTAATGCTTGTGCCGTAGCTTGCCAGTCGGAAAATAATATTCCTGTCATCGGCAGAGAGCAAGTAGCAAATGGTCGTATAATGACATGGATACGTCTTGATAGATATTACTCGAAACCGCATGAAAATTCAGAGGATATAGAAGTAAACTATATGCCGATGTTATGTCAACATTGCGAAAATGCACCTTGCGAAAACGTTTGCCCTGTTGCGGCAACGACACATAGCCCTGAAGGACTCAATGAAATGACCTATAATCGTTGCGTCGGAACTAAGTATTGTGCAAATAACTGTCCATTTAAAGTGCGTCGTTTCAATTGGTTGAATTATCATAAAAATGAGCGTCAGCCAATGGATTTGGTATATAATCCCGATGTTACGGTACGTAGTAGGGGAGTTATAGAGAAATGCTCTTTCTGTGTACAGAGAATCAACCATGCGAAATATCACGCAAAAGACCAAGGTCATACACGTGTTAAGGATGGCGATATGGTAACAGCTTGCCAACAAGCATGCCCTGCCGGAGCTATCTATTTCGGTGACATGAATGATCCGAATAGTACGGTTATGAAAATGCGTTCGAAACGTGAAAGCTATAAAGTACTTGAAGAAATCAATGTTCGACCTTCGATTTCATACATGTACAAGGTACGTAATCGTGAACCGATTGCAAAGACAAATGAATCGCATCACGGTTAATTTACAATTTTGAAAAATTAGAAAAATAAGAGGTTTAACACATGAATTCTGCCGTATCAGCTACATTATCACCTTCGACGACTTCGACGAAAGCGATCAATGAAGCATTCCATGATGAGCCGTTGCGTGAACCCTTGGTGTTGGGAAAACCGACATTAAATGATGTAACGCGAAAAGTTCTTGATATCATTGAGAGCAAGCCGAATATCAAGTTCCTTGCAGCATTGTCGGTTACATTGATGATGGCTTTATGGGGCGGTGTTTGTATTGCCTATACAATTTATGAAGGCGTTGGCGTTTGGGGATTAAATAGTCCTGTTTTCTGGGGCTGGGATATTACGAACTTCGTATTCTGGATTGGTATTGGTCATGCAGGTACTTTGATTTCCGCGATTCTATTCTTGTTTAGGCAAAAGTGGCGGACGGCAATTAACCGTTCGGCGGAAGCTATGACCATTTTTGCCGTTATCTGTGCTTTAACATTTGTGTTAATGCATACCGGTCGGCAGTGGTTGTTTCATTGGTTATTACCTTATCCTAATCAAATGAATATGTGGGTGAATTTCCGTTCGCCGCTTATGTGGGACGTTTTTGCTGTTAATACATACGGTACGGTATCACTTTTATTCTGGTTTACAGGTCTTGTACCTGACTTTGCGACAGCAAGGAACTTTGTTAAGAGTAAAATTGCCTCGAGAATATATTCCATTTTCTCTTTAGGTTGGGTTGGTTCCGCAAGGCATTGGCATACTTATGAAGTTGCATATATGATTTTTGCAGGTATATCAACACCACTTGTGCTTTCAGTACACACGGTCGTATCTTTCGACTTTGCTACATCAGTAATCCCCGGTTGGCATACAACGATTTTCCCACCATACTTTGTTGCCGGTGCTATTTTCTCCGGTTTTGCGATGGTTATGACACTTCTTATTATAGCAAGAGAGGTGTTGGGGTTAAAAGACTATATCACTTTAAAACACTTGGATAATATGAACAAGATTATCCTTGCTACCGGTATGATGGTTGGTTACGCATATGCAATGGAGTTCTTTATTGCTTGGTATAGCGGTAATACATATGAAAGATTTGTATTTATCAATCGTGCTACAGGCGATTATGCTTGGTCATATTGGATAATGATAAGTTGTAATGTTATTTCACCGCAAGTATATTGGTTCAAGAAATTGCGTAGAAATGTTCCGCTTATGTTCATTATTTCCATTTTTGTTAATATAGGTATGTGGTTTGAGAGGTTTACAATTATTTCAACCTCATTACATCACGATTATTTGCCTTCAAGTTGGGGATATTACTCTCCGACATGGGTCGAAATTTCAATCTTTACAGGTTCAATGGGTATATTTTTAACCCTCTTTTTACTTTTTGCCAAGTTTGTTCCGATGTTGGCAATTGCAGAAATCAAGGGTGTTTTGCCGGGTGCTCAACCGAAGCACCATCATCATGAAGAACATTAAGCAGAAAAGGAAAGAGGAGAATACTTATGAGTAATAATCAAGCTGTTATGGGTAACTTTACCGATGTGAATGCTCTTATTCACGCTGCTGAAAAAATAAGAGATGCCGGTTATAAAGAATTCGACATCTTTACACCGTATCCTGTTCATGGATTGGATAAAGCGATGGGTGTTCAGAGAACTATTTTACCTTATATATCTTTCGGAGCCGGAGTTACAGGTTTAGTAAGCGCAGTCGGTCTCATGTATTGGACAGCTGCTGTTGATTACAAGCTTTCCATCGGAGGCAAGCCGTTTTTCTCTGCATTTTTCGGTCTGCCTATTATGTTCGAGTTAACCATTTTGTTTACTGCTCTGGCAACATTCGGCGGTTTATGGTTTCTATGCGGATTACCGAAATGGTATCATGATTTTCAGCATGATGAAGGTTTTCGGCGAGCTCAAGACGACATTTTTGTCGTGAGTATATTCTCGAACGATAAAAGATTTTCACTCGATTCTGCAAAAAATCTTCTTTCTGAGCTTCATGCCGATAATGTGCGTGTTGTAGAAGCGCAGAGCTAATCAACTTTGTTAACCAACTTGTTTTGGGTTTATGGAACAGGAAAAATCAAAAAAAAGTATTCCTTTCATTAAAATAATAATAGGCGTTGCACTACTCGGATTTGCTGTTGTTGTTGTTAGCGGCAACAAAATGTGGTATTCGGAAGACCGACCTATTGAAATTTTGAGTGATATGGATAATCAGTTTAAAGCAAAACCTCAAGTAGGTTCAACATTTTTTGCCGATAGAGCTGCAAGCAGACCCGTAATAGAAATTACGGTTCCGCGAGATGGTATCAGTTATCCGCTCGAAAAACCTGATTTTGAACGCGCCGATTCCGTAATAGGACAAAATCCTTTGCAAGCATCGGATTTCGTTTTGGCTCGCGGTCAGAATCGTTTTGAAGCTTTATGTGCACCTTGTCATAATGCTGACGGCAAAGGTAATGGTAAAGTCGTTGAAAAAGGATTCCAAAACCCGCCGAGTTTATTGGATGAACATGCTGTAGGTTTAAGTGATGCACATATATTCCATATTATTAGTGCCGGACAAAACATTATGCCCGGCTATGCCGATAAATTGAATATGAATGACAGATGGACTGTTGTGCATTATATACGTTCAATGCAAGCTAAACGATAAGGAAGGGAAGGAAATGCAATCGTTAAATTTATCAGGTTCTCCTATTGCAGGTAAATTGCAAACCGTATCATTTGGTATGATGGCATTAGGTATAGCGCTTACCTCGCTTGCCGTAACAATGGGCGGCATGCAACATTTCTTTGCTGTGTGGACATTGGGATTCGGTTATGTGCTCGGTATAACAATTACTATGATGTTCTTTTCCGGTTTACAGTTTCTTATTAGGGCAGGGTGGAGTGCATCCGTTCGCCGTTTACCGGAATTATTTGCATCGTATGTACCTATTATAATTTTCGGGTTTATTCCGGTAATTATAGGATTATTTTCAGGAGAGTTATTCCCGTGGTTTGATCCGGCACATTGGAAAGCCGGAGAATTGACTTTAGCTGAACATCAAATTCATGTTGTGCATACAAAAGATGCTTATTTGAATCAAAATTTCTTTATTGCACGTATAGTTTTGTATGTAGCCGTTTGGATGTTGATGTATCTGTTTATTATCAAAGGATCTTTGAAACAAGATAGTTCGAATACGGATTATTCTCCGACAAAAAGAAATTTCAAGATAGCGGCACCATTTCTTATCATGTACGCCTTAACCATCACATTTGCGGGTGTTGACATTTTAATGTCACTTTCGCCCACATGGTTCAGTACAATGTTCGGTGTCTATTACTTTGCTGGAAATTGGGTTTCAGCACTTTCGTTGATTGCGATTGTAATGGTGATGCTACATAGAGCAGGACATTTGAAAGGATTTGTCACGCATGAGCACTATCACGATATTGGTAAACTAATGTTTGCATTTACTGTTTTCTGGGCATATATCGCGTTTTGCCAATATATGTTAATTTGGTATAGCAACATACCGGAAGAAACAGAGTTTTTCATACATAGAGTACATGGCGGTTGGGAGATTCTCGGTTGGACATCGTTGATTATACATTTTGTTGTTCCGTTTTTATTACTCATACGTCAGGACTTTAAGAGAAAAGGCAATGTGTTGATAATAGGCGGCATAATAATGCTCATAGCAAATTTCCTTGATTTATGCTGGGTGGTTTTACCTGTATTCAGTAGTAAATTTTCTATGAACGGTTCAGAGTTTGGTCCGGCTTTATTACTCTTTGGTGGTTTACTATTTACGTTTGTACGCAGTGCACAAAAGAATAACATCGTTGCTGTGAATGATCCATATCTACATGAATCGATTGAACTTATCTCATAAAGAGATATGTCTGAAGGTAAGATAATTTGCATTATGTAAAGTTGAGGAGATATGGGTCTCCTCTCTTTTTTTAACAAAGGATATAAAAACATGATACACGCAAACAATTATATGAATCTGTTGGCTCTTGTTGCAATGTGTATTGTAGCTGCCGCAAGCCGTGTGTTACCACACCCACCCAACATGACAGCAATTATGGCAATTGCTTTATTTGCCGGTGCTCGTTACAACAATAAATTACTCGCTTTTTGTTTTCCTATACTGATTATGCTTATCAGCGATTTGTTTATTGGCTTTCACTCTTCGCAGTTGGTTGTTTATGGCTGCATTGCATTGGTTACATTTTTAGGTATGAGTTTAAGAAACAGTTCGTCGTTCGGAAAAGCTTTGGGCATGAGTCTTGTTGGTTCGACAATATTCTTTGTAGCGACAAATTTTGCTGTCTGGGCTATGGGTACTATGTATCCGCTTACTTTAGAGGGACTTTTCCTTTGTTATTCAGCCGCTTTACCTTTTTTTAGTACGGACGGATTCCAATTTATGAATTCATCACAACTAATTTTCGGTAGTTTCTTTGCTAATGCTATTGTAGGCGATTTGCTTTTTACGGGCGTTCTTTTCGGTGTATATGAATTGGCAAAAAAGTATTCTTTCAAGCCGACAACGAAATAGCTTCTAAGTTGTTAATTTTCAAGCTGTCATACATGGTTGTTTGACAGCT
>JALHLL010000145.1 GCA_022844575.1 bacterium | reverse complement strand
AAATTCTTATGAATTTTTATATGAGCGTGTTGCATAGTGTAACACGCTTTTTTTTTCTCTCCTACATAACAAATGTGAAAAACGGTTTTCTTCGCGCCGTTCTGCTCAGTTAAAATATTTCTCTTTGTGAATAAAGTGTGTTAGATGAAACGTTCAAAGTATATCAGTTCATTATTGTATCAGATAAAGGCAGATACGAAAGTACATCAGAAGATGTATAATATTCTTTTGATTGTAGAATACTTTTCTAATGTTGATAATGTGTCGGCGGAAAAGTATGTACGTATGGCTTTGGAACTTGTGACAAGAGTTAATCCCGAATTACAAATAAAAACATATTTGACGGCATGTTCGGTATATAGCTTCTTGGGTAATAAGGAAAAAGTAACGGAATTTACTTTATTGGCAAATGAATGTCTGCAACGCTGTGAGAAACCGGAACTACAAAAATCATTGATAGACTTTTTCTTTTTGGTTTTTCAGGGGCGTTCGGGCAATCCCGAAATTCTTTTAGATGGTTTGAGGAATGTATTTGCACTGATTGATGAACAGGGTAGTACCAAAGAAAGAGCGACACTCTATCATTCTTATGGTTTGGCTTTGAGTTTTCTCGGCAAAAACGATGAAGCTCTGGAATATCTCTTAAAAGCCGTACATCTCGCTGAATCGGTAGGATTGTGTGTAATGCAGGTACGTTCTATGCTTTCGGTTTTAGAGGTGTATTCGCGCTTAGGACTTAATGAAGAGGTACTTTCTTATTCGACGAATATTTTGTCGAAAATTGTTGAGAATGATCTAATACATTTTGAAGGACGTTGTCGTCTTTATCGTGGCAGGAATCTCTATTATTTGGGTAAAGTAAGTGAATCCGTTGAGGAGCTTTTACAAGCACGTTTTTTATTCGGCTTATTAAATGATAAACAAGGTGAATATTATGCTCTGATAAATTTATGTTCGTCGTATAGAGAACTTGGCTTACTGGAAGATGCAGTACAACAAATCATACCTCTTTTACAATTAAAGGAACACATTTGGTGGGAGGTTCGGTATCATGCATATATGCAGTTGGGTTTAACCTTTTTACATTCCGGCGATCCCGAAAAAGCGATTGAATTATTACATTTGGCACTTGCACAGCTTTCTCATGTACAATCGAATCTCGATTTTTTTACCGCCCCGCTTATCGGCAATTTAGGATATGCATATCTCTTGTTGAAACAATATAATAAAGCGGAGGAATATTTATCTACGGTATTGAATATTTTTATTCAATCCGATTTTCAAAGACAAGTTTCCACTACTCTGATCAATATTTCGGCTTTGTTTATTGTCCGTGATGATTATGAAAAGGCGGAGGAAACAATAAATCAGGCATTATTAATCTGTAGAAAAATATCGTATGTTCAGGGTATAATTGATGCCTTGAATATACTTGCTGAAGTATATCATAAAACTCGACGTTATGAGGAAGCAATAGCAGTTCTTCATGAGTTAATAGAGCATACTGAAGGTCATAGTTTTCTGCGTTCCGAAATGAATGCTCATCGTTTGTTAGCGGAGATATATGAAATTGTCAGCGATGAACTGAAGGCGTTCAGGCATTTGAAAAAATACAATGAACTTCATGAAAAATTCTGGAATTTTGAAGTTGCCTCTAATATCTACGATGTTTTTAGAGTTATAGAGGAACAAAAGTATCAGAAGAAAGAGTTTTCTCTTTCAAAGGCAAAAGAACATTTGGAAGTGGAAATACGTCAGCGTGAGCGTGAATTACGTTCAATGGCAATTCAATTAACGCAAAGAAATCAGGCATTGCTCACCTTGAAGAATGAGGTTGACAAAATACGGTCGGAAAATATCCGTAAGAAAAGGAAATCTCTGCCTAAAGAATTACTCAATTCCGTTCGCGATTTGGAAAGCGGCTGGGAATCGTTTAGAGTACACTTCGACACGGTGCACAATGGTTATTATGACCGGCTTATTGCAAAGTACCCGCAGTTAACCGAAGCAGAAGCAAAAATATGCTGCTTGATGAAAGTGGATTTGTCCACCAAACAGATAGCGGATGTATTGTTTATATCACCCCGCACGGTGGAGACACATCGTCTCAAAATACGAAAAAAGATTATTGAAGAACGGAACGCCGATTTGCGTAAGCATCTTATTTCCTTAGAATAAATCCACTATATATACTCGTGTACGTAGTCGTTACGTATAAGAGAAGCTCTTTTATCACTGCAATTTTGCGTCATCGAATTATGTTTCACAAACAAAGGAGATGGGAGCATGTATATAGTGCCTACCCTGGTAAGAAAAGCGGTTTTGATGGCGGCTGCTTTATCGTTATTGCCCTTAGCATTGTATGGTTCGGGTTTACAAGTTAAACAGAACCACCCTCGTATTCTTATTACACCGCAAATTCAGGCGGATTTGACAAATAGGACACAAACACAAGATGCTCGATGGCTTGCATTAAAGGCGAGAGCGGATGTTTTAGTTAATCAACAGATTATTGAGTATAAAAGTGCTACTGCCGGAAATTGGTATAATAATACAATTTTTTGGTATAATACGGGAGCAACGTGGTATGAAGCCGCACATACTCTTGCCTTAGCTTACAGGTCTTCAGGTAGTGCTATCTACTCGGACAAAGCAATAGCCCTTGCCGACGAAATGGTAAGAGCGCAAAATGATCCGCTTAACAATCCTCCGCTCGGAACATCACCGATTGCACGCAATAATGGACAAGGAAGTCGTTGGATTGCTCCGGCTATTGCCATTATATACGATTGGTGTTATGATGTTATTCAGCCCGCAAAACGTGAGAACTATAAAAACCTGATGAATACATGGTTTACTTTCATGCGTAATAGCTCTAATTCGGCTGTGCAGGAAAAGAATGGGCCGCCTTCAAGTTCTTTTTATGTCGGACATTTGTCGGCAGCAGCATGGATGGGCTATGCTTCGGCATGGGATAATACTCAGGCACAAACCATGATTGATTGGGCGCGTGCTCGTTTCGATTCTACTTTGTCAAGTACATTGACCTCATCCGATTACCCTAATCGGACAACAAGAAATATGATTGACGGTAATATTAAAACGTCGTATGGTAATCGTTGGGGAATATTGGAAAAAGCCCATGGAGCGGCAGGAAAACCGAGTAATGGGGGCGTATTTGCCAAGGGTATGGGATATGGAATGGAATATTATGCGCGACTTGTAGAATATATGACCGTTATTGAAACAGCAACTGATGAAAATATCAATACGCAAAGATTAAGTTGGCTTGAAGGGATATATCTTTCATTGCGTCATGCTACTATGCCGTCGCGGTATTTGATTGATCCGAATGGTGAGTGGGCATCAGGCGGTCAATCGGGAGTAATTGAACGCGCTTTACCTATACGGCTTGCTCATGCCTTGGGCGGCTCGCCTACGCATGGCTTGTCATCATATAATTGGGCATGGAAAGAGATTCCGCAATATAGCAAACCGATAACGGGTAGTCCATTGGAAATACGTAAGCTCTCCGAATGGGAAAGTATGCTGTTTTCTTCGGATAAACTGACTAATCCGGGAAATTTACCTCTTGCTTATACGCCTTTTCAACCGACATATCCGCAAGGTACAGCCGGCAATAATGCAACGCCATATTTCTTTATGCGTTCGGGTTGGGATACGACTGCTATTTGGGCAGCACTTAATATGGGCGCGCATTATTATGATTCCTATCAGCACAATCAGGCAGGACACCTTCAAATCAGCAAGGGAAATAGACATCTATTGATAAGTGCAAGCAGTTGGCGCGGCGATGTATTGTCATGCGGTGCTACGGGCAACGGAATTACATGGGGTGAATATTCCGGTGCAAAAAATACATTGTTTTTTGATGATTATGGCGATTATCAGGGAACAAGCGCATCGAAAACAGGCGGGCAATCGTATTATGGAAAAAATAAGATTATAGCCCAAGAATTAAACCCTCTATGGTCTTATGTGAATGCCGATTTATCAACGGCATATAATAATTATGATTATCCGAAATCCGTTTCCGATTCCGTGAACAGAAAATTAGAAAAATTTTCGCGCGCAGTTCTTTATTTACGTGAGGCGAATTTATTTGTTATAAGCGATAAAATAATCGCAAAAAATTCGACGAATGCTAAAGGTCAATACAAAAAAGTTTTGCGTTGGCATTTTCCGGTTCAACCGCAAATAGACGGCACAACACTTTCGGTAGTCAATGGCGATTCCAAGTTATTTGTTCAGACAATTACAACAAATACACCGACAATTACAACATATTCTTTGCAAAATAATCCCGATAATAAATGGGGCAGTTCCAATGATTATATGTTCAAATCGAATGTGTGGCGCGCGGAAGTAAGCGATGTGAATAATCCGCTTATAATGCCTATGCTTACGATAATGAATGTCGGTAACAGTTCCATATCGAAGCCGACGGTAATGCCATTGGCATCCACAGGTAATACTATGAGTGGAAGCCGTATCTATTCGGGTGGTGGTGTTTCCGTTAATGTTGTGTTATTCAATAATGGTAATGGTTTAGTTCCACCGCCAATAAGTACAGTTGAATATCCCAATGATACGTCCAAATATGCAAATCATACTCTTTGCGGTATGGTGCCTAATGCAAAATATACGGTAGAATTACAGAATAATTCGATAACTGTATCGCAGAATAATGATGGCAAATATATAGCTTCGGCTGCCGGTGTATTGCAATTTAATATTGGCGATATTCTTGCTGCTATTGCTGCTTCATCACATCCGAAATTATTGCTTACTCCTTCCAAATTAAGTGAATTAGCTAATAAAGTGGGTAGTAATGATAATGTATGGGTTTCGTTAAAAGCAAAAGCTGATGCTTTGGTTTTGCAAGAAATCGTACAGTACAAAAGTGCTACTCTCGGCACATGGCAAGGCAATAAGATTTTCTGGAATAATAATGGAAAATCATGGTACGATGCAGCTATGACATTGGCTCTTGCTTATCGTGCATCAGGTAATAATGCTTATGGTCAAAAGGCACTTGATTTAGCCGATGAAATGGTAAGAGCGCAAAATGACCCTGATAATAATGCACCGAACGGTACAAATCCGATTGCACAAAACGGTTCTCGTTCAAGTCGTTGGATTGCTCCGGCTATTGCCGTAATATTCGATTGGTGTTATGATTTATTAAATCCGACACGTAAAACTCAGTATGTAGGTTTAATGAATACATGGTTTAATCATTTGCGTAACGGCTCATCGAATATTGTTGCCGATAAGAATGCCCCTGCAACAAGCAGCGATTTTATAGGACATTTAACGGCGGCTTCATGGATGGGATTTGCTTCCGCTACCGATAATACCAATGCTGCCATAATGATTGATTGGGCTCGTGCGCGTTTTGACGGTTCACAATCGGTTAATTTACAATCGAGTGATTATCCGACGGAAAATATAACTCAACTTTTTGACGGAAATATCCGTACTTCATTCGGAAGTGTATGGTCTTCCGATCTAACAGCGCATGGTGCTTTCGGTGTGCCTGCAAAAGGAGGTTATGCTTATAAAGGATGGTCAAATGCCAATACGGATTTTTCAACATTGATTGATTATTTGGCAATTCTGAAATCCGCCGCCAATGAGGATATTCTGACACAAAAAACGCCATGGTTTAACGGTATTTTTTCTTCGATGAAAAATGCGATGTTACCGTGTAATTATCTCATTGATCCGAATGGCGAATGGTATGATAGGCAAGGCATTGTAATGCGTAATTTACCTGTACGTTTGGCTTTCGCTTTAAAAGGTACACAAGATGGTCCTTCGGCATATTATTGGGCATGGCAGCAAATTCCGCAGGTGAATAATCCTGTGCAAGGAAATCCACTCAGTATAACTCCTCTTGAAGAGTGGGAATCTTTAGTCTATAATTATACCAGTGCTGCAAATCAGGGTACTAATTCATTAACACATACACCTTTTTCACCCGAATATCCCCAAGCAACAGCCGGAAATAATGCTTTGCCATATTTCATAATGCGTTCCTCGGCTAATACGAATGCCGTATGGTCATCGGTAAATATGAATGCTCATTTTTTTGGTGATGGACAGCAATTTCAGGCAGGACATATTCAAATTGCCCGTGGAAAACGTCATTTGCTTATCGGAATGAATAATTGGAAAGGCGATTCGGCTTCACTTGGCACAACAGGCACAGGACCTGTTTCGGCAGGGTATTCCGGTGCAAAAAATACATTGTTCTTCAATGATTTCGGTGATTATCAATCTACAAGTTCTTCAAGGGTAGGGGGACAAAGTCCACATGGAAAAAATAAAATTATCGCTCAGATTTTAACGGATTCCCTTTCGTATATAAGCGCGGATTTATCAACAGCGTATAATAATTTTGATTTTCCGAGACAAGTCTCCGATACTACGAATAGAACATTGCAGAAATTCTCTCGTTCGGTAATGTATTTACGTGCTGCCAATCTTTTCGTTATCAGCGATAAAATCATTGCTAAAAATTCATCGAATGCAAATGGTCAGTATAAGAAGGCACTACGTTGGCATTTTCCCGTTGCGCCGACTATAAACGGCAATACATTAATGGTGAAAAACGGCAATGCAAAATTGTTTGTTCAAACGGTTTTACCTTCATCGCCGACTATCAGTTCAATGAAGTTGACTAATAATCCCGATAATACATGGGGTAGTAGCTATAATTATCTGTTCAATTCTAATGCGTGGCGTGCAGAAATCACGGACAATACCAATCCTTTATCAATGCCGGTATTGACGGTGATGCAGGTAGGAAATACCGATATTGCACAACCGACTTCTAGTGTATTGAATAGTACAGGCAATACTATGACAGGTTCGCGTATTGTTTCTCATGGCGGACAAGTAGTAAATATCGTTCTATTTAATAATGGTACGGACTTAATTCCTACACCGATAACTTCGGTTAGTTATTCGACGGATAATACATTAGCTGCGACACATTCTCTTTGCGGCATGGTACCTTCGGCTAAATACTCCGTTACGGTAAATGCCAATGATATATCGGTAGCAGAAAATGCTAATGGTGCGTATATGGCTAATGCCGCCGGAGTTTTGCAATTCAAATTAGGTACTGTTATTATTCCTAATGAAACACAGGATGCCGCCGACCCTGCTGAAATTTCCGGTTATGCCGATGGCGGAAGCGGTAGTGGCAGTGGTGGAAGTGGCAGCGGTAGCGGCAGTGGTGGAAGTGGTGGTAGCGGAAGTGGTAATGGCGGCGGAAATAATAATGGCGGTAATAATGGTTTACCGAATAATTATTATGTCAATGCTTCGGCTGCTGCAAATGGTACCGGAACAATTCAATCACCTTTCCAAAAAATTTCTCAAGCATACGAAGCGGCAAAAATTGCAGCTGATGCAAATGCAACATATATTATAAATGTAGCAACGGGTACATATACGGAATTTATCGGCTCGAATAGCGATATGAGCGGCAATACACGAAAATTTGCTTTCCGCGGTGGCTTTAATAGTTCTTTTACTGCTCGTACCCAAAAATCGAAAGTAGTCGGCGCGAGTAAAGTGAAACCTGTGTTCGAGTTTTACAATACCAGGGGTGTGCTTATTGAAGGTTTTGAAATTATGCAAGGAAAATCCGGTATTCAATGTACCGGATGGTCATCTGATCGTACAGCGACATTTTATGATAATTACATCCATCATAATGGATATTGGAGTACGCATAATCCTAATAATCTTAGTAAGTATGACAGTATTTCAGCCGGTGGCGGAATTGGTGTTGCTGCTTCATCAATAAATATTTACGATAATATTATTGAATCAAATATTGGTTATGATTTTGGCGGTGGTTTACGCATAGCCGAAGGTAGTAATGGCAATAATAATGCCGTTATTAAAAACAATCATATTAAAAACAATATGAGTGTAGGCGGTGCTTCCCATGGTGCAGGAATTATAATGTCTTGTAATGGTACTATTGATGGTAATACCGTTGATGAAAACTTCTTTAATACGGATTATGGTCAGAATATCGGCGGCGGTGGTGTCGGTGGTGGTATTATTATAGTAAAAGGTAATTATGGTTTAACAACAGTAACCATCAATGGTAATACGGTAACACGTAATAAAGCTAATTCCGGTGCAGGAATTATGGTTGATGAAGGAGCCGTTGCAACAATTACCAATAATTTCGTTGCAAAAAACCGCGCATATTCACGCGGCGGCGGTATTCGTATTGATGGAGCGGGAATAGGTAATTATAGTATTGCTACGGTACATAACAATACTGTGGTATATAATACACTTAATGCCGATCCTGATGGCAATGGCGGTCATGCTCTTCATGTTACCGATGGAAAAGTGATTTCTGCAAATAATTTATTCTGGGGCAATGGTCAAAGTGTAAATGATGTTTATCTTGATGGTGCGGGTTCATCTCTCGAAATTTCTCATACGGTACTTAATGACTTTGCTCTAACGGATATTAGTAAAGATAAGGGTATGTTACCGACATTCGATGGTGGTAACTTACTCGCACTCATTAATATTTCCGACCCGAAATTTATTGATACTGCTAAGAATTGGAGAGTAAAAAATGGCAGTGATGTAATAAATGCGGGTACAAATTCTTTCGGTACTCCCAATGCCATTCCGACAAAAGATTTTGATGGCGGATTACGCCCAAAACAAGCGACGGTAGATATCGGTGCGGATGAATGGGGAAGCGGAGTAAATTATGATCACCCGCGTATTTTTATGACGCCGGAAAATCGCGCCAAAATGGAAGCAAAAGTCGCCTCCAATCACCCTGAATGGGTACGCTTGAAAAATCTTGCTGATATCCTAAAAAATCAACCTATTACCCCTTATAAAATTACGACTGCTTATAATTGGTATGCAGGCACAATTCAATATGGTTATCAGGGCGGTGAATGGTATGAAGCAGCTTTGCCATTATGTTTTGCCTATCAGTTAACAGGCGACACGAATTATAGCAGTAAAGCGGTAAAACTTGCCGATGAAATGGTAC
>JALHLL010000144.1 GCA_022844575.1 bacterium | reverse complement strand
GAAGCAATTTCCGAAGTCGAATATACTACCGTTCCGAGGGTATTCACCAACTGAATATCCACTTTTGCACCCGCAACGGTCGGAATAATAACCTTAGCAGTATTATGCGCCGGATTCGGATAGACGATTGCTTGACCAGTCATTACAACGTCTTCCTCAATCGAAGTGATTGTAACTATGTATGTAGCCGAAAGGTATGTACAACCTTCTACATTCGTTACTCTTACGCGATAAACTCCTGCTCCGGTCTGATCCGTAAAGTTGTATGTTCTTTCCGTAGCACCTTGAATCGGTTGTCCATCCTTGAACCACTGATACGTAGCTGCTTGTGTAGAGAACAATGTATTGCCCTGTCTTGTGATTTTTGCTTCCGGTGCAGCCGGCTTTACAGCCACGACAACGGTATCTCTCGAAATACAACCGTTTATATCTGTAACTCTCACAGTATATACTGTCGTAAACGGAGGAACAATAATCGGATTAGAAATTTTATCATTACTTATCGTAAATGCTGGTGTCCAGTCATAACGATAAGGGGGCGTACCGGCTGCCGGAGTTGCCTCAAGTTGTACGGTATCACCCGGACAAATCGAAACATCGTTAATAGTTTTAACCGTAACAGCGGGTACTACCTTAACATTAATCGTATCTATTGAGATACAATTGTTTGCGTCAGTTGCTGTTACGATATACATTGTGTTCTCTGTTGGTCTTGCAATAGGTAACATCACAGTCGAATCATTAAGATTTTTACCCGGAGACCATTTGTATTGAATAGGAGCAATACCACCTACGGTTAATTCACCAAGTTGTAAAGTAGAACCCGAGCAAACCTGTATATCTTTGCCGGCTTTCGATACAAGGTTACAAACAGTACCTGTTCTAAATGATGTTTCACCGATTGTTTTAGGATACACATTACCGAACCAATGCCCAAACATTTGTACAGCACCCGTATTCAAACGATAGCGTAAACGTCCGCGCCATTTATAATTGGTGGCAGGAGTCAAATTTGTGATAGCTTTTGTAATTGTCGTATTGGCACCGGTTGTCGGTGTCCATACATCCGAAAGAACAGTACCACCTCCATTAAAACCTGCTGTAATCGGTTTAACTTCAAACTCCGCTTTTACCGTCGTTCTTCCGAAAAATGAGCGTGCATTAACAGCAAATCCTACTGCTGTATTCGCTTGAGTTCTGCCGCCTTCAGCTAAAGGTGTTGTCAAATCTTGGCGTAATTGTCTCGGTCTTAAAGAAGAACCGGTATTACCGTTACCGTAGAAAATATGAACAGCTCCGCCATCTTTACCGGCACCGGCATCGCGTGTTGCAGCAACAATCAGGTCACTGTATCCATCGCCATCTAAATCGCCACCGCCGGTAATGGAACCACCGAATTCGGCGAAGTCCTTATTTCCTTCATAAACCCATGAAGGTGAACTGCCAAGCCCTGCTTCAGAACCTAAATATACAAAAGCTGCACCTTCACCGGGCTGACCGTTGAAATAACTTGTTGCTCCTACACCTATATCACCGAAACCATCGCCATTCACATCACCGAGTGATGAAATGCTTGCACCGAATTCGGATGTTTCACGATTGGGTTCCGCTGTCCATGACGGTGTAGTTGAAACACCATTTGCACCTGCCGAATATACATATACTCTACCTTCATTCGAGCTCGGATTATCATGCCAAATGGCACTTACCATTGCTTCAGTATAACCGTTTCCATCAACATCACCGGCACTCCCCACTCTATAACCGTATTTTGCATTTGCCTGATTGCTTTCATCAGTCCATACGGGGTTATCGGACATTCCAAATAATTTACCGACAAATATCCATGCTTTACCTTCATTAGCTTGAGGATTATCATAAAATGGTGCACCTGTAATAATATCGCCCAAACCATCTCGGTTTATATCACCTACTGAGGCAACTGACCAGCCGAATTGTCCATCAGCTTGATCGCCTTCAAAAGTCCAAGGATTCTTAGGGATAATGCCTGTAGCTGAGCCATAATAAAGACTGATACGTCCGACATCTTTCAATTTGTCGCTTTTATCCCATGAAGGTTCACCAATAAGAATATCGGTAAAGCCATCACCATTCACATCATCAACCCCTGCTATTGAGAAACCGAATAATGAACGTTCTTGTGTACCGTCAATCACGGTTACAGGATTCGCAGAAAGACCTGAAGCACTGCCATGATATACAAATACTCTTCCTACATCTTTAACTCCGCTTATGGGATTATCGAAATAAGGAGAACTTATTGCAACATCCGAATAACCATCATTATTTATATCACCTAATCCCGCTATAGAAAAAGCAAAATTGGAAACTTCTTGGCTTGTAGGGTTGATAATTTGTGATGCCGTTGTCGAAATACCTGTAGTCGAACCCAGATACAAATATGCACGCCCATCATCCAAGAATCTATTATCCATATATGGAGAACCCGCCATAAAATCACCGAATCCGTCACCATTCACATCACCGACTGATGCTAAAGATAAACCGAATTGATCGCCAACTTTAGTACCGAGAATTGTTGAATTCGGATTGGAGGATAAACCGTTTAATCTGCCATGATAAATAAATAAACGTCCTTCGCTTGCAAGATTATTGGTATAATTCGGAGCACCGACAATCATATCGCTTAAACCGTCGCCATTCAAATCTCCAGCGTTTGCAATAGATGTTCCGAGACGAGCAAGCGTTTGATCGGATTCGACAGCAAGAGAGAATGTTGTTTGCAAACCGCTTGCCGAACCATAATATACAAATGCTTGTCCTTCATTATTCTGACCATTAGTCATGTTGGAGGCACCGACAAATATATCGGCAAAGCCATCGCCGTTAAAATCGCCTCCACCGGCAACCGAGTTACCCAAACGTGCATTATCTCTGTTCGTTTCTGTTGTCCAGGTATTGGTTCTGGAAAGTCCGGTAGCTGAACCATAATATACAATGATTCTACCTTCATCTGTCGAGCCGTTATCATAACGCGGTGCACCAAGTATCAACTCGCCGTATCCGTCGCCATTCACATCACCGGCAGAATTAAGACCCGTAGCAAAGTTAGCCGCATCTTGTAAGGTCGAATCAATAAAATTCGGTGCTACAGTTGGGAACTGCGCTCTGCCATAATAAACATACAAACGACCTTCAACGGCAACATCCTCATCATTATTCTGGTTAGGAGCACCTATCGCAATATCGGAAAAACCGTCGCCATTCACATCAAGTCCATTAGCAATCGCAGAACCAAAATTAGCACCTACAGTATTACTTTGTGCTGTCCAAACAGGAGTATCAAAAACACCGCTGGAAGTACCACGATATAAAAATACCGCACCTTCATTTGCTTGTCCGTCGTTCCAATTCGGAGCTCCGACAAGCACATCGCTGTTTCCATCGCCATTCACATCACCTGCACACGCTACAGTCGCGCCATAACGTGAATTTGCTTTGTTTCCTTCAGCAGACCAAACAGGGGTTAGTTTTAAGCCGCTTGCTGAACCAAGAAACACCCAAACCTTTCCTTCATCAACAAGTTCGTTATCATAACCAGGAGCTCCAATTATAACATCACTATAACCATCGTTATTAACATCTCCTGCCGAAGCAACTGCTGCTCCGAAATTGGCATTCTTCTGATTGAAAGTAAAACTCCATGAAACGGAAACGGAAGCTCCCGTAGGGGTACCGTAATAAAGTACTACTTTACCTGCATCGCTTGTATCGGTAGTTTTATCGGAAAAAGGAGCCGAAACGATTAAATCGCTATAGCCATCGCCATTCACATCACCTGCTGAGGCAACTGCCGAACCGAAGCTCGAACCTACTTCTCGACCATCTCGAGTACCTGATGCCGTACTTATGCCGGGACCTGCTCCGAAGAATACTTGTAAAGAACCTTCATCCAATTGCCCGCCATCATGATATGGTAAACCTACTGCAAAGTCATCATATCCGTCACGATTGATATCGCCCAAACCGGCGATGGCTGAGCCAAACTGTGCATTTGCCTCTTCTCCTTCAGAAAACCAAGCTATTGAACTGGAAATACCGTTAGTGCTACCGAAATATAGATGAGCGCGACCTTCATCTGTCAAACCGCCATCCCATAAAGGTGCACCGATTAACACGTCATCATTGCCGTCATTATTAACATCACCAACTCCCGCAACGGTTTGACCGAAACGAGCATTCATTTGACCACCGACAACTTGCCAATTTGCTGTTGCAGATAAGCCACCGTTATTTCCATGGAAACCAAGTACAATACCCTCATTAGTTAATGAGGATTGTGCAAGTGGAGCACCTGCCACCAGATCAGCAAAACCATCACCGTTTACATCACCTACAACATCAATACTATATCCTAATTGATAATCAGGCAAGTTCGGTTCGTATTTCCAACCCGGTAAAGCCGATAACCCACCGGTAGTTTGTCCCATGAATACAAATACAGCCCCCTCTTTACTATGTCCATTCGTATATAAAGGAATACCGATTGCAACATCGTGACGATTGTCTTTATTAAAGTCTCCGCCACCACTTACTGAATATCCCATCTGCGCCGCATCAATATTCGACTCGAAAGATATAGGTGAATCGGCTAATAATCCTGTATTTCCACCAAAATATACCTGTGCCATCCCCTCATCAATCTGTACATTATCCCATAAAGGAATACCTACAATGATATCATCGAAACTGTCAAGATTAATTCTGCCTGCCATAGCAACGCTGAAACCCATTTGTGCACCTGCTTGATTTGACTCACGCTGTGCGGCCGCAGTCGTACTCATACCGATACCGCTACCCAAATAAACAAAGATTACTCCTTCATCTACCTGACCATTATCAAATCCAGGAGCTCCTACAACAATATCATTAAAGTTATCGCTGTTTAGTCTTCCGGCTCCGGCTACAGAAAATCCGAAGTTCGCACCAATCTGTTCGCCTTCCAACATCTTATTATACGTTGTCGGCAATGTGGGTGCATCTCCGTGAAAAATGAAAACGGCACCTTCATCGATCTGACCATTATCATAGTATGGTGCACCGATTGCAAAATCTTCAAAGCTATCGCCGTTTATATCACCTAAACCTGTAACGGAGAATCCCAATTGTGCATTTGTTTGGTTAGATTCAAATGACCAATCGGGGGTTTGTGAAATGGGATCGATCGTAATAGGATATTGCGCTTCAATATCATTCACAACCAATTGTATTCTTTCATCTACAATTCGGAACTCCGCATCAAGGTTTTTACCGTTTGCGTCCCAAACTTTCAGGTCTTTATAATGAATAATCGGTTTTTTGTCTTCATTAACAAAAACGATATCATCCCCATTCCCTGATGGCGAAAGTGGTGTTGTTTCCGTTAATTCAACGGTTAGCGGAGAATTTCCTTCCGGCTTAACATTCACAACAAAATTCTGCCTCATACCCTGAGGAGTATTACTGTATTCTATGGAAAAATCCTTGTGTAATACAGCCATTTCTTCTTCATTTACAGTCATTGAAACAGAATTGTTCTTGGCTGTGAAAGGAGTACTCCCTTTATGTATGGCAGAAAGTTTCAGATCGAACTTCCACTCGTTTTCACGTGTTCTCGGCTCGATTGTAAACCCATCGCAACGATATGAAACTCTAAAATTATTTGCTCTATTGACACTCTGATACACACCTTCTTTATCCTGAAAGCGAATGTGATACTCGCTTTGAGCGATGCTTTCAGTTGCCTTTTTGTACCATGTTTTTTGTGTCTGTTCATTAAGCGTTGTATTGCCATTATCTCCATGAGATACAATACCATACATCAGTCCACCGACCGCTGCAAGACCAAGCGTGCCGAATAAGAACTTTTTCATTAGCATATCTTCACCTATAAAAAGTGTTATAAAAAAATTATCTTCAATCTATATGTTATTTAAGAACAAATCCGGTTTCATAACTCCAGAAAACCAGATCCATCTCTTCCTGAATTATATTAACTTCTCCGCAATAATCAAACCATTGACGTTCAATACGGTAATAATCTTTGATTGTCCGTATAGTGGGAAGTTCTGAAAAGACACCGCATGTTACTAAATGTTTCAGCACATGCCTATCAATAATTGCTAATCCGAAAGTTCCTATATTTCGCAAAAAATGGGAGGATTCCTTCATCCCGAGTCCTCGAACATTCCTAACAAGGAGTTCACGTTTCTGTTCGGCAGATGCCTCAGAAAGAATAATACACTCTATATTACCCCACTCCTCTTTTGCCTTCTCAAGTGAAATACTCTTCTGTTTATGAAAACGTATATAGTGCTTTCCATTACCTAAAATTGTTTCGATGTCAACAGCTCTATTCTGAAAATCCATTTCTTTCAAAATTCTGACAACTGTCTCGGCATTCACGGCTTTTGACTGTGGTGTACATAAGCAATAACACAGTTCATAAAAATATGATTCCTTCTCGACTTGCCTAAACTGTTGTAATGTTGCCTTTATTTTTTCCTTATTTTCTTCGTAATGGAGCTTTAGTTTTTCAGGAAACTCTCTCATCTCTTTGAATTTACATAGGTTTCGGCTTCCTGTTGCGCCTCCGCCAAAGCCATTTCGGCTGTTTTTTCACCCAGTAAAGCTGCTGTTACGGCATTTTCCAAACTAGCTTCAATATCTAACCAACGCGGATGTACAGGTGTCATACGCGCTTGTGAAAGCTGTTGTGCAAAAACGTCCCTATACTTAACAGTCTTAAAATATGTATCGTTCATTGTGCTCCTGTCGGCAGGAAAACCGGCTTCAGGTACCGCCTTACAAAAATCAAGAGCATTACTTCCATTCGTTAAAAATTTCACTAACTTCCTTGCCAATTCACCCTTTTTAGATTGAGCATTTACAGCCAAGTATTCCCCGCCTGCAAATGACATACTTGGTAACTGCATGCCGGGAATCAATGTTACGGAATACTTTAATGATGGATTTCCATCAGCAATTTTTTTCATCAGCCACCCTCCCGAATACCAAAACCCTATTTTCCCTTGTACAAATGCTTCATCCAAATGCCTTTGCGTTTCTATCAAACCATACCGTGAAAGTTTCACATACTCATTTAATGCTGCAATATTCTGTTGCGAGTTCAATGTCAGTTTTCCGTTTTTATCAAAAATATCTCCCCCATTTGACCAAAAAAACGGCAGGATTTTTTTGTACAAACGATGTGCATCCGCTCCGTTTGCACCAAAACCGTACATTCCTTCCGGTAGTTGTGACATAGATTGAACAGCTGTCTGAAGTTCACTAACATTTGTCGGTGCGGATACTATACCGGCTTTTTTCATCAAATCCGTATTACAGAACATTACTCTCGTATCAAGTACCCAAGGCACCGCATAATATTTACCATCCCATAATGTCGGTGATAATGAGAAATCAACAAAGTTGGATAGTTCTTTTTTCTCAATAGGTTGCAAAACTTTAGAACTTGAAAATTGCGCTACCCAATCCGACCCAAGTTCGATAACATCAGGAGCCGTATTTGAGTTGAATGAAGCGAACAATTTTGTTTTTCCGTCATTCCAGCTCAATTCTGTGGTTCGTACCTTACAGTTATTCTCTTTTTCAAATTTGTCAAGCAATTGTCTTATAGCTTGTTTCTGTGTTGGTTCGCTCCAGAAATGCCAAAAAACCACCGTGTTCTCATCACCTTTTTCAGTACTATCATTACAGCCTGTAAGTGTAAGAATCAAAAGAATAATACATGAACCTATACATGAAACCGACCGCCTCATAAACTCCGTCATAAAGTTGAATACAAAAAGCAAAAATACGCAATATCTGTAACGCCTTTAGCGACTTCGTATGAACATTCCTTTAAAAATTGCATGATCGACAATATTATGACACTAAATTGCCGTGTGCTTCGATTTCTATAATTTTGTACCCCGTCTATGCTAAGCATTCCATTTACATATCTACACACTCATTAACATGGCTTATCAAAAATTAGTCGCCCCCACAAATGGCGAAAAAATTACCGTCAATAATGACGGCACTCTTAATGTTCCCAATAAACCGATTATACCCTTTATAGAAGGCGACGGCACGGGGCCGGATATTTGGGCTGCTTCGGTGAAGGTAATGAATGCTGCAGTCGAACGGGCTTATAAAGGCGAGAAATCCATAGAATGGTTTGAGGTTTTTGCCGGCGAGAAATCGAATATTGTCTATGGTGAAAACACTTGGTTACCAGAGGATACACTTGAAGCAATCCGTGAATATGTTGTAGCTATTAAGGGACCATTAACGACACCCGTTGGTGGAGGAATTCGTTCCATAAATGTTGCCTTGCGCCAGATAATGGATTTGTACGTTTGCTTACGTCCCGTAGTCTATTTTCAGGGTGTACCTACACCGGTAAAACATCCCGAACTTGTAGATATGGTTATTTTCCGTGAGAATACGGAAGATATCTATGCCGGTATAGAGTTTAGTGCAGGAAGTACCGACCAAGTTAAAATGCTTGATTATTTAAAAGCGGAATTTCCGGCATTTTCCAAGAAAATACGATTCGGCGAGGAAACACCTGATGAAATAGGTATAGGTATCAAACCTGTTTCTAAAAAAGGGTCACAACGCCTAATACGCGCAGCACTCAAGTATGCCCTCCGTCATGGAAGAAAAAGCGTTACTTTAGTACATAAAGGTAATATCATGAAGTTTACCGAAGGCGCATTCCGTGATTGGGGTTATGAATTGGTAAGAAATGAATTTTCGGATGTTGCCATCGGTTGGGACGATTGCGGAGGTAATCCGGGTGCAAAGATGCTTGTTAAGGATGTAATAGCGGATGCTTTTTTACAACAAATCCTCACACGACCGGCTGAATACGATGTAATCGCAACTTTGAATTTGAATGGCGATTATGTAAGCGATGCTTTAGCGGCACAAGTAGGCGGTATCGGCATTGCTCCGGGTGCTAATATTAACTATGATAACGGTTATGCAATTTTTGAAGCGACACACGGAACAGCCCCTAAATATGCGGGTCTTGATAAAGTGAATCCGGGTTCGGTTATTTTATCCGGCGAAATGATGTTCCGTTATCTTGGATGGAATGAAGCGGCTGATTTAATTATTAAAGGTATGAACGGTGCTATCGC
>JALHLL010000143.1 GCA_022844575.1 bacterium | reverse complement strand
CGTGTGCTCTTCCGATCTCGAGCCATCGGTAATCAAAGGAAGCAGTACAGGAGATTCGGGTGCCGAAACTCAAGTTGATATTTGTTTTGAGTACAATTCCTCTTATTCCGAAACACTGCTTTCTTATGTAAATAATATCAATACGATAGAAGGCGGTACTCACGTGTCGGGTTTCCGTTCAGCATTAACAAGAACTATCAATCAGTATGCAACGGCAAATAACCTGAGCAAAGTTGCTCTTAGCGGTGAAGATTTTCGTGAAGGTCTTACGGCAATTATTTCGGTTAAGATTGCAGAGCCGCAGTTTGAGGGACAAACAAAAACCAAGTTGGGTAATGGCGAAGTTGAAGGGATTGTACGCTCGATTGTGAATGAACAGCTGGCAATCTTTCTTGATGCCAATCCGAAGATTGCGAAGAAGATGGTGGAAAAAGCGGTTCTTGCGGCAGAGGCACGCATGGCTGCTAAAAAATCACGGGAATTGGTGCGCAGGCAGAATGCTCTTGACAGTATGGCATTACCGGGTAAACTTGCGGATTGTTCATTACGCACCGCCGAGGATACGGAATTATTTATGGTTGAGGGTGACTCTGCGGGTGGTACAGCCAAACAAGGACGTGATAGACGTTTTCAGGCAATATTGCCCTTACGCGGTAAAATTCTTAATACGCATCGTGCACGTATCCATAAAATACTTGAAAACGAAGAGGTCAGAACCATTATTACGGCAATCGGTGCAAATTTTGGTGAAGAGTTCGATGCGTCAAAGTCACGTTATGGTAAGATAATTCTTATGGCTGATGCCGACGTTGACGGTTCACATATTCGTACTTTGTTGCTTACATTCTTCTTTTTGCATATGCGCGAATTGATTTATCAGGGCAAACTCTACATTGCACAACCACCTCTCTATAAATTGAAAAAAGGCAAAAAAGAGGTGTACGCTTTCAACGATCAGGAGCGTGATGAAGTCATTAAGTCCATGCGTAAGGACAAAAATATATCATCGGAGGAAGTGCCTGCGGAAGAAGTACAAGAGAATATAACTGCGGATGGTATTGTAATCTCACGCTTTAAAGGTCTTGGTGAAATGAATGCCGATCAGTTATGGGATACGACAATGAATCCCGAAACAAGAACTTTATTGCAAGTAACCATCGAAAACGCTGCCGATGCCATTCAGGTATTTGAAACTTTAATGGGCGAAAAAGTCGAACCGCGTCGGGAGTTTATCGAGAGAAACGCAATGTTTGTTAAAAATCTTGATGTGTAATCGTTCACGTAGTTAGACGTTGTTTTCTTTGAACGGTGAACTGTGGTATCTTGTTGAAAAATAACACTATAGGGTGATGTGCGAGATGGAAAGTTACACACACAAGGTTATTCACAGATTCTGTTAGATGATTGATAACATTTTGAAAACGCAAGCAATAAGATGGTGAATGTAAGAAAGATATCATTCTTCTTCTTTTTCTTGTAAAAACCGTCTTTCTTTTGGTTGTCAGATATTCAACCCATAATTTTGTAATCTGTAAAGCGTACTAAACACCGTATGAAGAAAAAAATCGGTTGACTGCTTCCAAACAAAAAAATAGTATCATGACTGATTTAGCACCTTATATGTCATTAGGTGTTCAGTTATGCGGAAGTGTGGCAATAGCCGGTGGCATCGGTTGGTGGCTGGATAATACATTCGGAACAAGTCCTTGGTTGCTTGTTACTTTATTATTACTCGGCATAATTTCAGGTATGACAGTGTTTATACGTACTGCATTAAAAGCAGACAACAGAGAAATAAAGTGAGCATAATGCCGTGGATTTACGCGATTCTGCATTTTTTTCTGCTCTGATAGGCATAGGGCTTTGTGCTACAAATGTCGTAATCGGGGTTTTGATAGCAAGATACTCTTTCAAGAAGAAATTCAGAAAAGCATTGAGCATAGTTATCGGGAGCATGGTTGCTCGTATGGCTTTGTCACTTGGCACAGCAGGGGCTTTAATAGCACTTGCACCTATAGATGTATTGGCATTTTCATTAGCTTTTGGTGTCGGAAATTTTATTTTTCTTTTTGTGGAAATTATCTATTTCCACATTAAAATGGGATAAATAAATACACTACAATTTTGAATCAGAGTTCGGATTTATACATGAGTCAAGAAACACATTCTACGGCAGCACAGGGTACACATAGTACTGTTAATGCCGCAGATGCACATGGTCAGGATACAAATGTATCTCAACATTCCAATGAAACCCATACGGAAACGGCGGCTGATAGTAACCCGATACTCGATATTCTTGCGAGTGGTATGGGCGATCACCATGGTTTTTATCTTTATGACCACAAGATACTTTCTTTGCCCTATATATTTTATGATGATGATAATGGCTTAACATATTATCCGAATGCGGAAGCTGTTAAAGCAAGTACTCATTATGATCTGCATGAAGGTCACCCGATACGAAAAGACAATCATGAGTTACACCCTAAACTCGATTTCAGCATCACAAATTTTGTGTTCCTGCAATGGATGGGGTTATTTGTCGTAGGCGCACTCTTTTTTACAGCTGCACGGAAGGCAAAACGCAATGGAACGCGAGCACCGAAGGGTATTCAGAATGTTCTTGAAGTACTTATAGTTTTTATACGCGATGAGGTAGTTTCGCCGAATTTACCGGATAGACCGGCAAAACGTTTATTACCTTATTTCCTATCGCTTTTCTTTTTTATTCTTATCCTCAATTTGTTTGGTCTAATGCCCGGTGGGCATGCGGCAACAAGTGCTTTGGGTACGACTATAGCCCTTGCCCTTACTGCTTTTGTAGTTGTAAACTATACGGCAATTAAAGAGTCGGGTATAGGTGCATGGTTCCATCACTTGCTTGGTGGGGCACCTGTGTTTTTAGCACCTATTATGGTTCCGATTGAGATAATGGGGATATTTACGAAGCCCTTTGCATTGGCAATTCGTC
The DNA here is from genome assembly GCA_022844575.1 of bacterium. GTDB lineage: Bacteria > Bacteroidota > Ignavibacteria > Kapaibacteriales > UBA961 > UBA2353. The sequence goes on along the minus strand of JALHLL010000143.1, from coordinate 6,230 downwards.
TTTTTGCTAATATGACGGCAGGACACGTTGCTTTACTTGCTATGGTGGGTATTATTTTTTACTTCAAACAATTATTCAGCGCAACGGTCGGTTATTCGGTAACGATACCTTCAGTATTGTTTTCGGTATTCGTAATGTGTCTGGAATTGTTAGTTGCATTCTTACAAGCGTATGTATTTACTATGCTAACGGCCGTGTTTACGGGCTTAGCAGTAGGTGATCATGCGCATGATGAGCATCATTAAAAAAAACAAAAGAATTTATTTAGCGAATAGTCGCATTATTTAATCAATTTTTCCATTCGGAGGAAACTACATGGAAGCAAAAGCATTAGCATGGTTGGCAGCCGGACTTGGCGTCGGTATTACTGTATTTGGTGTTGGTACTGGTATCGGACCACTCGTAGCTGCCGCACTTGAAGCAGGTGCTCGTCAGCCGGAAACAGCAAAAGATGCACGTACAACCATGATTATCGGTGCCGCTCTTATTGAGGGTGTTGCACTTCTTGCTTGCGTTGTTTGTATTTTGTTGGCATTCAAATAAAATTGTCGGCGACGATTATTTGGACGAATACATATCTTCCGATTCATTGAATCGGAAGATATGTTCGGAAAAGAAGATATAAACAAAAAAAAACTTTCTATTCACTTCATCCGGAACTTTCCGATGGCAGACGCACTACTTAATGTTTCACCGGGACTGATTATATGGACATTAGTCAATTTCGGTATTTTCTTTTTTCTTATTGCCAAATTCGGTTTTAAGCCAATGATCGCTTCATTGGAAAATCGTGAAAAGTCTATCAGCAATGCCATCAGCGAATCGGAGCGTTTGCATGCCGAGGCACAGAAACTTTTTAGTGAAAGTCAAGCGAAATTGGGTGCTGCTCATAATGAAATGATGGAATTGGTAAAACAAGGCAAAACTCAGGCGGAAGCAATCGTTCGCCAAGCGCAAGAACAAGCTGAAAAAGTTAAAAAAGAAAAATTAGAGCAAGCTATTCGCGAGATTGAAAGGGAAAAAGAACAAGCCATACAATCCCTGCGAACCGAAATGGCAACTCTTGTTGTAGCTGCAACAAGTAAAATGCTCGGCAATACGCTTGATGAAGAAAAGCACAAGACACTTGTTAATCAGTATATTGATCAGGTTTCCAGAAATTGAGCAACAGGAATAAGGGAAAGCGTATATGGCTTCTTTAAGAATAGCAAAACGTTATGCACTGGCGTTATTTCGCAGTAGTCAAGCGGAAGGTATTACTGATAAAGTACTTTCCGATTTGAGACAGGTGAAAAGCGCAATTACCGCTTCGAAAGATTTGCGTGTAATGTTGCATAGCCCTGTAATAAGAACTGCGGTAAAGGTGTCGGTGTTAACGGAAATTTTCGGAACATCATTATCGAAATTATCACTTGATTTTATGGTGTTTCTTGCTGAAAAGGGAAGGGAACCCTTGCTCGCCGAAGCAATAGAATCTTTTGAATCCATCTATAATGAAGCAAACGGAATATTAAAGGTAGGCATTGTGTCTGCTACCCAATTATCCGAAGATATGCGCTCCAAGCTCGTAGCGACGATGGCTAAAACAACGGGAAAACGTATCGAACCTAATTTTAGCATTGACCCAACGCTTATCGGCGGGATAAGAATAAGGGTTGCGGATATGCTTTATGATGGATCTGTTTCGGCGCAACTTGCTACTTTATATGGCAGACTTTCGGGTACGGAAATGTCCACCGAGTTGCAAGCAAAAATTGCAATGATGTAAGTGTAAAAAATGTATCAGAACAAAACTAACTCTACGATAACAATTCTACGAAGGTAATACAATGGCAGAAGTTCGTCCCGAGGAGATAAGTGCGATTTTACGTCGGCAACTCTCCGGCTACGAAAAAGATGTTGATATTTATGAAGTCGGCACAGTGCTCCAAGTGGGCGATGGTGTGGCTCGTGTCTATGGTCTTACAAAAGTTATGGCATCGGAGCTTGTCGAATTCCCGAACGGAGTGGTCGGCATGGCTCTTAACCTCGAAGAAGATAATATCGGGGTGGTTTTGTTTGGCGACGACCGTTTGGTAAAAGAAGGTGATACTGTACGTCGTACAGGCAAAATCGCTTCCGTACCTGTAGGCGAAGCAATGCTTGGCAGGGTAGTAAACCCTTTAGGTGTTCCGATTGACGGCAAAGGTGCAATCAATACGCCACATACTTTGCCCATTGAGCGCAAGGCATTAGGTGTGATTGAGCGTAGCCCCGTAAATCAGCCATTGCAAACCGGTATTAAAGCTATTGATGCACTTATTCCTATAGGCAGAGGTCAACGCGAATTAATTATCGGGGATAGACAAACAGGTAAAACAGTTGTTGCTATTGATACCATTATCAATCAGAAATATACGCATACTGAAGAGGCAAAAAAACAGGGTATTGAACCTGTTTACTGTATTTATGTTGCTATCGGTCAGAAAGGTTCTACCGTTGCCAATGTGGTTGCTACCCTTGAAGAATACGGTGCTATGGAATATACCGTAGTTGTAGCGGCTAATGCTTCCGATCCTGCTCCTTTGCAGTTTGTTGCTCCGTATTGCGGTGCTTCAATGGGTGAGTATTTCCGTGATTCGGGTCGCCATGCACTCATTATTTATGATGATTTATCAAAACAAGCGGCTGCTTATCGTCAGGTTTCGCTTCTTTTACGCCGTCCGCCGGGGCGCGAAGCATATCCCGGTGATATCTTCTATTTACATAGCCGTTTGCTGGAGCGTGCTGCAAAACTTTCCAAAGAACTTGGAGGAGGTTCATTAACGGCATTGCCGGTTATTGAAACTCAAGCGGGTGACGTTTCTGCATACATTCCGACGAACGTAATTTCCATTACGGATGGGCAAATCTACCTTGAATCAAATCTATTCAATGCAGGTATTCGTCCGGCTCTTAATGTGGGTATTTCGGTATCGCGTGTAGGCGGTAATGCACAAATTAAAGCGATGAAAAAAGTTGCAGGACCATTAAAACTTGAACTAGCTATGTTCCGTGAATTGGAAGCTTTTGCAAAATTTGGTTCTGATTTGGATAAGTCCACTCAGCAGCAATTGCGTCGCGGTCAGATTCTGACGGAAATATTGAAACAACCTCAATATAGTCCGATGACTGTTGAGAAGCAAGTGTGTTTGATTGTGGCAGCCACAACAGGTGTACTTGATGATATTCCACTTAATCATTTACGCCGTTTTGAATTGGAGTTTATGGATTATATGGAATTGGGACATAGAGCATTGTTAACATCCATAGCGGAAGTAAAAGAATTAACGGCGGAAATCAATGCTGCGTTAAAATCGGCTATAGATTCATTTGCAACAAAATTCAAATCCGGTTTACCGAAATAACTACTGGCTTTTTCCATGATTGTCGTGACAGGTGCTGCCGGTTTTATAGGCAGTTGTTTTCTCCGAAAATTAAACGACGAGGGCGTTCATGACGTTCTCGTCGTTGATTATTTGGGTGATGGTGACAAATGGAAAAATTTGGTCGGTAAAAGATTTTTGGAAATTGTACACCCCGATATTTTTATTGAAGAATTTATTGAAGGCGTGTATGAAAATTCCATTGAAACGATTGTTCATTTAGGTGCTTGTACCTCAACCACCGAGCGTGATGCCGATTATCTTTTAGAAAATAACTTTGCATATACGCGCGATTTGGCAATAGCATGTCTCGAATCCGATATCCGTTTTATTTATGCAAGCAGTGCGGCAACGTATGGGCTTGGAGAAAAAGGATATAGCGATACAACCATACATTCCTTGCATCCGCTTAATATGTACGGTTACTCAAAACAATTATTCGATACATGGGCTGCTGATTTGAATTTGATAAATTCTATGGTAGGGATTAAATTCTTTAATGTTTTTGGCCCGAATGAATATCATAAGAATGATATGGCAAGTATGGTGTATAAATCATACAAGCAAATTAGCGAAACGGATAAAGTAAAATTATTTAAATCGAATATTGCCGAGTATGTAAACGGCGGTCAGATGCGCGACTTTGTCTATGTAAAAGATTGTTGCGATGTAATGTGGCACTGGGTAAACAATAAAGCAATAAACGGTTTATTTAATTTGGGAACAGGTAAGGCACGTTCTTGGAATGAATTGGCTGCTGCTGTTTTTGCAGCGATGGATAAGGATGTGAATATTGAATATGTGGATATGCCGCAAAGTTTGATATCGCAATATCAGAACTTTACGGAAGCTGATATGAGTTCGGTACAAAAAACATTACCCGATTTAAAATTCGGCACATTAGAAAGTTCGGTTGATGATTATGTGCGCAATTATTTGCGCCAAGATTGGAAATTTTGGTAATAATTAATTATTGAATTATAGAATAGTATGGCAACATTACGCGATATTAAGCAACGCATAGTAGCTGTAAAAAATACATCTAAAATTACATCGGCAATGCGTATGGTTGCTGCTGCAAAATTGCGTCGCGCACAAGAGGCAATTCTTGCGGCTCGTCCCTATTCCAATAAATTATCGGAGATTCTGGGTAATTTGGCTTCTTCGGTGGAAGAGGATTATTATCATCCTTTATTAAGAAAACCCAAACAAATACGTTCTGTTGCAGTAATCGTTATCAGTTCCGATAGAGGATTGTGCGGAAGTTTTAACACGAATGTGTTGCGTATTGCGAATCAGCGCATAACAAAACAATTACAAGCGGAATTTCCCGATGCTTCGGTTTCCGTTATTGCTGTCGGTAAACGCTCCGTGCAATTTTTTAATCGGCTGAATATTCCCCTTATAGGTTCATTCCCCGATATTTTCCAAAAATTGAATTTTTCGACAGCACAAGAAATAGCGGATATTGTACTTACGGGTTTTTCCGAAGAGCAGTTCGACCGCGTAGAAATTATAGGTAATCAATTCCGTTCCGTAATGCGTCAGGAAGTTGTTGCCGAACCTATTTTACCGATTGAGCGTAAAACGGAATCGAAAAGTGCCGGTGGTGGCGAGCAGTCCGACTATATTTTCGAACCTTCTCGCGGTGATATTATGGATATTTTATTACCGAAGTATTTAACAAATCAGATATGGCGTTCCATTCTTGATTCCAATGCTTCCGAACATGCGGCACGAATGGTTGCTATGGAAGCCGCTACAAAAAATTCAAAAGACCTTATAAAATCTTTGCAATTGAAGTATAACAATTTACGCCAGGCAGCAATTACGAAGGAAATGCTTGAGATTGTTGGCGGAGCCGAGGCATTAAAGAATTGATTACAATTCCGAAAAACTAAAGAATATGTAGAACCCGATACCGAAAGTATCGGGTTTTTTTATGATTCTATGTAAAAATGGAACAAAATAGTCCGATGAATGGTATATAGGTATATCCGCATTACTGAAATGAGCCATTATGAAATTTTTTTACCCGATTCTTCTTTTTTTACTTTCCTTTTGCTTCTGCAATGCTCAATATATAGAGTTGAGTGGAATAGATACGACCTCATACCCTCAAATGAAGGCAGAGTATCTTCTTTTTGAAAAAGATGGGAACATAAAAACCGATGGACGATTTGAACTATATGAGAGCGGTGTTTTCAAAAAGATAAAAAAACATATTCCACCGCAGCAAACCGAAGATCAACCGCTTTCCATTTTGATAGTATTGGATATGAGTTGCCGTTATGATGGGATAGATGGTGTGTCATTACAGCAAACAGCGCAACAATGGCTTGAATACATTCACCCCGATGATGAAATAGGAATTGTAGTACATGATATTAAGAACACACTTGTTGCTGATTATACGAATAATCCAATACTCATATCGGAAAAACTAAAAACAATAGAAACCCACCCAACCGAACAAAGAAAAGAAAGTACTCCTAATGATACACTGACGAGGGCTCGTCATTTAGTAACAAAAGCCAAAAACAAAGCGATAATCATCTTTTTATCACACAGTTTTACACCGCGATATTCCTACTATAATATAGAGACGGATTCAACGATTCCGACCTATACAATCAATACTGAAAGAATAACTCCCGATTATATACGCCAAGCAAGTGAAGAAACGGGAGGCAAAAACTTTAACCGAACAGAGAATAATACAAACTTACTATATACCAGAATACTCTATGAGGCACGAGGCGGCAAGGCAGGTACGATAGAATGGGATGGAGAAATATACTGTGAAGATGGGAAAAAAACAATAGA
>JALHLL010000142.1 GCA_022844575.1 bacterium | reverse complement strand
AAAAAGAATGTATAACCCAGCCGGCAAAGTACAATTAGTCACTGTTCCGGAATATCAAGAACTTACTATAGAGTCCCCCCTCTCTTGCAAATCGTGGGACGGTAATAATGGCGGTGTTCTAGTTTTTTCAGTTGAGGAAACTCTTTTTCTCAACTCTGCAATTGATGTTTCAGGCAAAGGTTTTCGGGGAGGGAAGGTTGCAAACTCTTTTAAAAACCCATCGGCACATACATCTGTTCTAGTCGCTCCTTTTGATTCGACAAGCTATAGCCGCAAAGGTGAAGGCGTGTACATTTCGCGTATTACTGAAGAAGCAGGAAGGGGTTCATTAGCAAATGCCGGTGGGGGTGGAAACAACCATAATGCCGGTGGGGGTGGTGGGAGTAATATTACCTGTGGTGGTGATGGTGGATATGGGTGGGCGCAGTATAATGGAGATAGAACAACCGCTCAAGGCATAGGTGGACACACTTTCGTTAATAATGAGAACAAACTATTTTTAGGAGGCGGGGGCGGGGGCGGACATTCCAATGAAATGACGGGCACTTCCGGAGGTCGTGGAGGAGGTATCGCAATAATACTAGCAAAACGAATTTCTCCTAAGAATGGAAGTATCATGGCAAAAGGAATATCTTCAGCCAATGCTGCTTTTGATGGTTGCGGGGGCGGAGGCGCCGGAGGTACTATTTTTGTTGATTGCGAAGAAATAATAAATAGATTATATATTGACGCACAAGGAGGATCCGGTGGGTCAACTACTGATCATAAAGATGGTCCTGGCGGCGGCGGCGGCGGTGGAGTCATTTACTTAACAGCCAAGACGCTTCACAATATTACACCATTAATAAACGGGGGCGGTGCCGGAAATAATAGGGATTTCAGTAACGATGGAGCCACCGATGGCTGTATTGGAACATTAAAGAATAATTTCACCCTATATGGTGATTCGAATATAGTCATCAGTAGTTCAGAAAGAGAAACCGACGATAATCAAATTAAGCGACCATCTCTATACCCAAATCCTGCAGTTGATGTACTAACAATAAAGATTGAAGTTTCTAATAAAAGATTCACGGTATTTGATGATATTGGCCAGACTTATATCTTACCTTTCACTCAGTATAATACGTTAATGGACTTCGATGTCACATCCTTACAGAATGGTGTTTATTTCCTTAAAGTCGAAGATATCGTTTACCCGTTTATCATTGCGCGTTAGATTTGAAAATATAGTTGTATCAAGAATTGTACTACTCAAATAATGTTATACTTGATTTTAAAATTTCCTTTGTTCTTTCGCTTCAGCTTTTCACATAATTTACTTACGAATAAGCAGTTACAACGATAGACTCGTACACGACTACAAATAAGTTTCATTAATATGCACAACTACGGATAGTCGGTGAGAAAGTGTCTGTTAAAATAGAAATACTCCAGGTAGGGCTACGAACAAATATTGTGAAATTATCAAGTTCAGTATTTAACATCTGGAAAACTGGAGTAAAGAATCGTTGAAAAGATTTTATGACAATACAGAATATGAATTGTAATCATTATATGTACGGCTCTGATCAAAAGAAAAATATCCCTGATATTGAGTATTGCTCACTCTTACAGTTCTTTGTATATTATTAGGTATAAGCAAGCCCATGATTACAATGTTCATGCGCAAAGTGTTTACCACAAACCGCTCTACGTAAAGAAATGCCGATAAGGTACTCAACCGATGTTCTCCTAAAGATTCAGCCAAATCATTACTAAGGTGTTTTAATAATAACAAACCATTCGTAAGCCTTATCGACATGGTAGAACAGCAGTTGTCGCGGCAATACAAGCATGACAAGGATTCCTCGAATCACGGATACAAATTACACCCGCAAGGATATACATACATGTTTTTGCAACGAAGTAATTGCTGGAAACTGAAGAAACTTTCTTGACTTATTAACGTTCTTTAAACATTAGCATACATTAGAAAGAGAAGAAATCCGTTCTTGTAATGAAATTACTGTTTTGCAGAACTTTATAGTCTTTCAAAATATCTGAAAAAGTATACTGTTTCATTGTTTCTAATTAATTTAGTAGTAATTATGAAACACCAAATCAAAATTACCTCAGATAAAACCGCAGCGCTATGAAAATTTTAAGTGTTTTTATATTAGCTTTATTGTGCCTTGCATCCTCAAACACATTAGCACAAAAGACGTATTCATGGAGATTGTTCGGTAATCTCAATCAAAGTAGATGGAGATATGAAATACAATCTCTGTCGAATGATAAGTTATTAGTTATGGGTGGACGTATCCCCAACAATGCGACAACTAATACATGTGAGATTATTGATGTAGCAAAAGGCATTGTCTATAATGGTCCGTCTATGCTTAATAATAGAACTGACTTCCCTAGTGTTATTGATAAAGACTCAAACATTTATGTTTTCGGAGGGTTCACTGAAGACAAAACTATTTCAGATATAGAATGTTACTCGCCGCGTACAAACTCCTGGCGTAAAGTTGGTAATATGGTTGAACCACGAATGCAACATACTGCTGTTTTGATCAGCCCATACTCAGTATTAATAGTCGGTGGTAGAGATTCAAACCAAACAACTATCAGCTCTTCCGAAATTTTCGATATCAGAACTGGTAAATCACGCCAGACTGCCCCATTACCGTTTCTTATAAATAACGGAATGTCAGATATAACATCCAATGCGAAAAGTGTGGTTTTTGCCGGTAGGTCGGGAGGTCACAGCAGTACCCAGACATCCGATGTTATGATGTTTGATGAAAAAAATGAAATATGGATAAAGATAGACACATTGCCAATTTCCACTACGTCTATGGTTTATACAAAACTATTCAATGGGGCAATTGCCTTCTCTGGGGGGAAAAACGAGAAGAGTGGTAATGACTGGCTCACTGAAGTAGTTCTTGAAAAAGACGGTAAATTCGGAACTATCGGCAATATGAGCGAGGGCCGGCATTATCACTGGATAGTACAGTTGGATGAGAAAACACTTATAACCGGTGGAGGATTAAAAACTTGGAGTAGTAAATCATCAAAAACGACCGATGTAATTTCAATAAAAGATGGTAAACAACAAAATGGTCCAGAAATGCTTTTTGCTCGTAAGAATGCCAAAGCAGTTTCAATGCCTATCATGAAAAATGGTAAAGTTATAAAGCCGAGAGTTCTTGTAATTTCAGGTGTTGACGATAAATTTCTAAGCTCGATTGAAATATTGGACGAAACACCTACAATTTCAGGTATCATAAATACATATACCCCCGTAACCCAACTTTTAGGAAAACATACCTCGCAGATAAAAGTAAAAAATACCGAAGGATTTTCAGTCGGCGATAAGGTTTTAATTATGCAAATGCAGGGCGCTGAAGCTAATTATAGTATTACAAGCAAAGTCGATCGTGTTATTGATTATCGCAATGCCGGTAACCATGAATTTGGACGAGTTACTAACATTAATGGAAATGTAATTGCCTTAGAAAGACAGTTGACTCTCCCCTACTCTGTATCGAGTAAAGTTCAACTAATACTTGTTCCCGAATATAGTGATGTTGTAGTAAACGGAGAACTCACTTGCAAACCATGGGATGGTGAAACCGGTGGCGTTCTTGCGTTTAAGGCATATGGTACAGTTTCTATGAATGCTAATATCAATGTGAACGGAAAAGGATTCAGAGGAGGCCACAACTCTTTAGATAAAGAGAATTCCGTGCTGTTTGTTGATCAGTCCTTCGATTACGTACATTCTGCTGCTGAGACAACAACATCAGGCGAGGGCATAATATTTAGCGATAAACAAGCATCTAAAGCTGCAATAGGCAATGGCGGTGGTGCAGGCTTATCGAACAATACAGGAGGTGCCGGTGGTGCCAATATTTCATGTGGTGGCAATGGAGGTATCGGCTGGGTTTCCGAATTTTCTCTTCTTGACAACCTTGTAAGTAAGGGAGGAAGTCCTCTCGAATACAATGGGAAACGGGTATTTATGGGCGGAGGTGGAGGTTCAGGTCATACTGATGATAACGAGACAGGAAATGGTGGAAACGGTGGCGGAATTATTTTTATATCAGCTAAGAATCTACTCGTGGGTGATTTTTCAATATCTGCCAATGGCATGAATGGTGATGACGGTTCATTGGACGGTTCGGGCGGCGGAGGAGCCGGTGGTTGTATCTGTTTAGATATTGAAGAGCTAAATCAGGAAATGTATGTATATACCAGTGGTGGAAATGGAGGTAACAATGTTATTTCCAAGCCCGACGCTCCGGGTGCAGGAAGCGGCGGCGGCGGCGGCGGTGGTACTGTTTTACTTACAAAACCTAATATTAATATTATTGTTACTAATAATGGTGGGGTAAATGGCATTGCTGCCACTGTATTCGATGATAATAAAGCTATAGCCGGTTGCCATGGTGTTATTGTCGAAAATGTTAAAATTATTGATGGTTCGGACAATTCGAAAGAGGGTAATCGTTTTATTAAAGACTGTCTTAATGAGGACTGCTCGGAATATGTACAAGCCGAACAAGAACGTCTTGTCGATACAACCCAAATCGGCGATATTTATAATAATGAATATGAAACATCCAAGGGATTCCTCTACCCTAATCCGGCTTCCGATTTCGTTACGGTTACAACAGTTACTGTGAATAACCTAACCATGTTCGATAGTATTGGAAACATTCTTAAACTACCTTTCACCGAAAATCAACTCTCTGTTACGTTTAACGTTTCATCGCTTCAAAACGGTGTCTATTTTATCAGAGATAATCAAAAGACTTCCTCCTTTGTAGTTAAGAGGTGATTTGTCATTTTTATGAATTTGCTGCTCTATGAACATAAAAAATATTATCTACGCATCCTTATTTATTTGTACAATTTTTTGTGCAAAATCACAGGTAATAAAAGATAATCAAGGTAAGGATTTTTGGCTTACTTTTCCCCCGAATTTTCATAATGAGCAACAGAATCTGTCTGATGTTTTCTTAGATTCACTCTATGTATTCATAGCATCACAAAAGAATACAGAGGTAACTATAGTTGCAACAAACGCGCAAGGTATTCCCAATACTAGAAAAATAATAGTTAATGATATTAACAAAGTATATACGGTCGGTTATTCATGGAAAGAGTATGAAGTAAATGGTATTAATTATAGTGGTGATTATCCGTATGTAAAAAGGGAAGATCAGCAAAGAAGTAAAAAAGGTTTTCATATCACCTCGACCGAGGATATAACCGTTTATGCTGCAAGTCATGCTCAAACGACAACAGATGCAACCTTAGTGTTACCGACAGATGCACTCGGCTTGCATTATGTAGTTGCAGCGTACAATACGGATATACCTGAAAATTTACCTAGTATTACTCCCTCTCAGTTTGTTATTATAGCAACACAAAACGACTCAAAGATTAGCATTATTCCTTCATGCGCAACCGCACGAGGCGATAATGACGAATTTGAAATCGAATTGCAAAGCGGAGAATCATATTTGGTTCAAGCCGATACTAAAATACCTGAAAGCGAATCGGATTTATCGGGAACAATTATCAAATGCGAAAAACCTATCGCGGTTTTCAGCGGTCATCAACGAGCTTTAATACCTCATAGTTTATCAATAAATGGTTCGCGCGACATACTATTCGAACAAATGCCGAGTACCGAAACTTGGGGTAAAGATGCATTTGTAATACCCGCACAGTCTGTACCGAATGAAATAATTGAGGGGAGTGACTTTTACAGAGTATATGCCGGTTTTGATTCTACAGTCATCAACATAAACGGAATTGAGGTACGCCAGATTAATTCGGGCTCTTTTTCAGAGTTTCTTGTAAGTGGCGTTACCTATGTATCGAGCAATAAGCCGATTATGGTTGTGTATTACAGAAAAACATCCGGTTCTGGTATTCCCCCACCGCCAATAAGCGACCCGTATATGATGGTGCTTCCACCCGTAGAGCAATATATACAATCATGTAAGTTCATTTGTCCGGATATATACCGAGTTTCGAATAAAGAATATCAAAAACACTATGTAACTTTAATAACACCAACACGGGCGATAGATTCCGTTTCTCTTGATAATAATAAAGTCCCCTCTTCACAGTTTTCGCCAATTGCCGGAACCATATATTCACATACTACAATTGAAGTAGAAGCAGTAACCCATGATGTATCGTGTTCCAGTCCGATAGGTGTTTATGTGTATGGCTATGGGGAAGCAGTATCTTATGGATATGTCGGAGGCATGCGGTTTGAGAAAATAAATGTGGTAACACCCGAACCCTGCGATAGAAAAAATCAACCTATAGGACTGCCCAATACTTATTATAAGGTATTGCAAATACAATCTTCAGAGGGTTCTGTATCAATAGAAAATTCAATTGGTCTTTGCGAAGGAGACAAGGTACTTATAATACAAATGCAAGGTGCTGATATTAATCAGCAAAACAGCAACGAATACGGTACTATTCTTAGCTTAAACAACTGCGGAAATTATGAGTTTGCACGGATTGCATCTATAACGGATAGTAAAGTCATCTTCGCGAAACCGCTTCAAAAACAATATACACCATCTCATAAAGTTCAGCTAATCAGGGTTCCAGAATTTGATAATTACACAGTGAACTCGCCCCTTTCATGCAAGGTATGGGATGGCGAACTCGGGGGAGTTTTAGCGTTTTCTGTAAACGGAACATTAGTTCTCAATTCATTTATTGATGTATCGGGAAAAGGGTTCCGAGGAGGTGTAAAAGCAAATTCTTTTGTAAACTCACTTCAGCATATCGGCGACTTTGTCGCAATGGTTGATTCAACACGATATAGTCGAAAAGGTGAAGGAATATTCGGTTGGAATAATCAGGCGAATAGAGCAGGTAGAGGGGCAGCGGCTTCAGGCGGCGGTGGCGGAAACAATCACAATGCCGGTGGAGGTGGCGGAAGTAATATTGGTTGTGGAGGTATGGGCGGCTACGGGTGGTTGAGTTATAATGGTCAAAGGAATCAGGCTCAAGGTATAGGTGGTTATGCTATTACAACTTCAGAAAATAAAGTATTTTTAGGTGGTGGAGGTGGTGCCGGTCATTCGAATGAACTTTCAGGCACTGATGGTGGTAGTGGAGGTGGAATCGTTATTATTCAAGCAAATGAAATAGTAACGAACAATAATCGGATAATTGCATCAAGAGGGTCATCATCTGCAAACTCAGCGTATGACGGTGTTGGTGGCGGTGGTGCCGGAGGAAGCATTATAATTGATTGTCGAAAATTTACCAATACTTTAAATATTGATGTAAAAGGCGGTGCAGGTGGTTCGCTTACCGACCATAAAGATGGTCCCGGCGGTGGTGGTGGTGGTGGTCTTATTGCATTCACAGCCCCACAAATTCCCCCTTCGCTTCAATTGAGTATTGTAGGCGGCGGACGAGGTACAAATAAGGAATTTTTACCCGATGGTGCTGTTAATGGATGTTCGGGTGCTGTTTTGACTAATCTTACATTACCCGGTGATAACACGGTAGTAAGTTCTGTCGGTGATGAGTACGACTCTATAGAGTATAACGATATTTATCCTAATCCTTCATCGGATTATATATATGTTGATAAGGAATTTGAGAATTTTGTAATAACAAATTCATTAGGTTATTCCTTTAATGTTAAATCCGTTATTTATACAAATAGTATAGAAATAGATGTTGCCGGATTACCGGCAGGAGTGTACATGATCAGTTCGCTTAATGTATCACGAAAATTCATTGTAATAAAGTAATTTTACATGTATTAATTACATTGACATATGACTTAGAGTAATGACTTAGTTTATACTATTATGAGACAGAAAGTAATTACTTTGATTATGTGTATAATACCTTTTCTTCAGGCATATACGCAGCAATTAACGGTTCTAAAAAGAATTTCAATTGATGAGAAATCCTTATCTGTAGTAGAAGGTGTTTTAACCACCGAATTTTTGACTAAGAAGAAAAAATCTATAGGTCAATTTGAGGCAATCAATCTTAATGATGTACTAAAGAACCATATCAGCAGTATTGATATTAAAGCTCAAAACCGACTTGTTTTCATCGCAGAGTCATCTGATAGTACAAGGCAATCTTTTTCCCTCGCCGATATAAGCCCCGATGTTTCCCCACTCCCCGCCCTTATACTTATCAGAAAAACTATAATGAAAACCGGCGATACAATCAAAATACAAACAAAAGATACTGAACAATTAAAGGGCATGCTGGATGGAATTGTAGTACGCAGATTGTTTCTGCCTTTTGCAAATGTTACTACTGATATCCTTTCTGCTTTTCAACCAATGTCAGTTATTTTCCCATTGGATGGAAAACCCCTCCGATGGTTGAAGGATGTTCGTTTTTTGTATGTTTGCCGTTTGGAAAAGTGAATTTATAGAGATTACAATTATGAATACAATCAATACGGTAGGCATCTGCGGTGCAGGGACTATGGGTAGAGGAATAGCACTCGCTTGCATTCAATCGGGATATACAACATTTCTTTACGATGTGGACAGTGCCTTTTTGGAGAAAAGTATTGCATACATTCACTCTCAACTTGACAAGTCTTACGAAAAGGGAAAACTATCTTCCGATAAGGTTACACAAGCAAAATCCTTATTACACTCAGCTAAGGAAACTGTCGATTTTGCAGCAAATTGTGACATTATCATTGAAGCGATAGTAGAAAATTTGGAAATCAAGGAACAACTGATCAAGAGTATTGAATCGAATGGACTGAAGGAGAGTGCCATTCTCGCAAGCAATACGTCTTCCCTATCTATTAATGTTCTTGCAAGTAAATGTAAATCGCCGGAAAATTTTATCGGGTTGCATTTCTTCAACCCTGCCAATCTCATGAAACTTGTTGAGATCATCAGGGGAAATAAGACCGATGAAAAAAACATTGAAGCGACAATTCAATTTGTAAAAAATTTAGGTAAAACACCCGTTATAGCACGTGATGTACCGGGTTTTATAGTGAATAGGGTTGCCAGAAATTATTATAACGAGGCAATGAGAATAGCAACTGAGGGCATCGCCGAACAAAACGTAATTGATAAATGTATGAAAGAATGGGGCTTTAAAATGGGACCATTTGAACTCATGGATTTAATTGGTAACGATATCAACTTAGAAGTAACCAAATCGGTGTATGCACAATACTTTAA
>JALHLL010000141.1 GCA_022844575.1 bacterium | reverse complement strand
CAGAACGTGAGGCGGACACAGTATTATGCTTAAAACCTGTAGCTACTACCGTTACCATAAGTTTATCGCCCATATCAGGATTAAAACTTACGCCATGAATAAGGTTAACATCGCTTCCGGCTGCTCCTTCTATCACTTGTATTGCTTCACTTACATCATACATGGTTACATCTTCGCCAGCACTTATATTTATAAGCAAACCCTGAGCACCTTTAATGGAAATTCCCTCAAGCAAAGGCGAGTTCAAAGCATTTGTTGCCGCTTCAAGAGCACGATTTTCACCTGATGCAATGCCTATGCCCATAAGTGCATCACCGGTGTCTTTCATTATGGCTCTTACATCGGCAAAATCGACATTTATATAGCCGTATCCACTAATTATATCGGAAATACCTCTGGTTGCATTGTATAAAACATCGTCAACCATTTGAAAAGCAACTTTAAAAGGTGTTTTATTATCAATGATTGTAAGTAATCTTTGATTGGGTATTACGATAAGAGCATCTACATTGCTGCGTAAAGCGTCAATACCACCATCGGCTGCCCTTGAGCGTACCTTTGCCTCCCATTCAAAAGGGCGGGTAACAATACCTACGACTAAAGCACCAAGTTCACGACCGATTTTGGCAACAAGCGGGGAAGCTCCTGTGCCTGTACCTCCGCCCATTCCAGCCGTTACAAATACCATATCACTACCCGAAAGAGCAGTTCGAATATCGTCAGATGTTTCTTCAGCATATCTGCGTGCTACTTCCGGATTTCCCCCTGCACCCAAACCCGGACCAATCTGTAACTTAGTACCGGCACTATTATGAGCCAATGCTTGTGAATCTGTATTGATTGTAATAAAATCAACCCCGATTAAATTGCGACTTATCATACTATTGACGGCATTGCCGCCACCGCCGCCAACTCCAACAACGCGAATTTTCGCGCCTTGTGCATCTTCGGTATCCATTACTATCACGGAACCTCCTCTTAAAAAGTAAAGATGAATACTCTAATTTAAAGTTTAATACAGCTTTTTCGGATTTATTCCAAAAGAAGCTATCTTGTTAATTTACAACTCGTTAAAAAAACGTTTTACTTTGCCGAAGATACGTGAACTCATTCCCGTATCTTCTTCATTTTGTTTTTCTTGCGAGTTCTCCACTGATTCTTCTTCCGGCACTGGGTGTTGATATCCGAATATGTTTCGATAGCGCACCCCGTGTAAAACCAAACCAACCGAAGTGGCAAATATCGGATTCTCTACTTCCCGAGCGAATCCGCCATGTGCAATTTCGGAAGGGATGCCGATTTTTACTGGCATACCGAAAACGTCTTGTGCCAACTCTGCCGCTCCTCTTAATAAACTACATCCTCCGGTGAGAACGATTCCGGCGGAAAGACGATTTGCATATCCGGAATTTTTTATTTCTGCATATGCAAATTCAAAAATTTCTTCCAGTCTGGGTTGAATAATTTCACAGAGCAAACCCTTCGTTATTTCCATAGGGTTGCGCCCGCTTACGCCCGGTATCTGGAATGATTCATCATTCATAATATTGGAATGTATCGCGTGACCGCAATCTCTCTTAATTTGTTCCGCTTGGGAATGGAGAATGCCGAGAACCTTTGCAATATCATCGGTTACATGTTTCCCGCCTATACCGAAAACGGCAGAATAACGAATTATATTTTCGCAGAAAACTGCTATATCCGTTGTGCCCGCTCCTATATCTATAATGGCAACGCCAATTTCCTTTTCATCGGCATCAAGTACAGAATTACTGCTGGCTAAAGGCTCAAGAACTATATCTCTCATACGTAAGCCCGCTCTTTCTATACAACGCTGAATATTCTGTATAGCGGTTACCAATGCCGTTACCACATGTACATTTGCTTCCATTCTTACACCGCTCATACCTATTGGATCGGTGATACCATCCTGACCATCAATAATATATTCTTGAGGTATTACATGTAAGATTCTTCTATCTGACGAAATAGCGATTTTACGACTTTCATCTGTTAGACGCTCAACATCACGGGATGATATCTCCTTTGTCGGGCTTGGGATTGTAATTATATTACGTGTAGCAAATGACTGTATATGATCGCCGGCAATTCCTACAACCACATCAACTACTTTCAAACCCGATTGTTGTTCGGCTCGTTCTACGGCTTGCTTGATAGATTCAACAGTTTTATCAATGTTTGTGACAACACCTCTACGCAGCCCCTTACTTTCGGCTGTACCTATACCTAATATGTTAAGATACTGCAAATCAGCATCAGGAGCAGCTATGATACAAACAACTTTGGAAGTGCCGATATCAAGACCGACAATCGCTTTATCTAATGACGAAACACTCATTGTACTGCTCACCTCTTCAATTCACTACAACCATTTGTTCCCATCGAAGATCAATGGTTTTATTTGTCAATTGTTTTTTCTCTACGAATTTTATAGCAGAAGCTATCTTCTCAGCCATCTTCTTATCGTCCACCCATGTACCTATTTTAATTTGGCAAGGCGTATTTGCCAATAATGCCGAAATCCCGCCATTATTATAACTTATTTCCGAAAATCCATCCAACCCGCTTCTTTCTTTATCGGCTGAACCGACATTATCACAAAAGGATAGTAACTTTCTAAATGCCAATGAATCGATTGTCGAATCATTCGTTATACCTCTTACTATTGGTAAATCATAATACGGGCTATATCGCTCATAAGATAATTGCTGCATAGTGCGGTCAACGTAGTACAAATTATTATGATTATCCGATACAAGAAACTCGGGTACTTTTTCCTTAATTCTAACCTTTATCTGACCAATTTCAGAAAATACTGCTTCTGCCGAATGAACAAACTGATGCGACATGAGAGTATCTTCCAAGTGTGTCAAGTTAACCGACCCGATTTTCAAAATAACTTCTTTTGTTAAATGCAATTCCGATAAAAGAGTACCTTCATCAAGAACGTATAAACCTTCAATCACTATTGAACTTGCAGTTTTACTCTTTTTCCATCGTGAAGAAAGAAAAAAAACACCGATAGCAAGTATAACTATGATGGATAAACCTATACCAACGGAAAAAGATGTCTTAACGCCACCGTTACCCATTGTATTAAAGAAAATTCAGATTATTGTGAAGTCTCCATCTCGCTTGAAAAACGAAACGATTACTCCATAGGAAAATAGTTTTGGAGCAATTCAGTTATGCTGCCACTGAATTGCACGGCAAAACTAATAGTATTTACTTACATTTCAAGCAAAAAATGTCAATCTGTTATAAACTTTTTGTTAACATGATATTTGTTCATATGCAATGGCATTAGCCAGTAGATCAAAACTTAGAGAGGTAATAGTACGTAAACCGTTAAAAGTGAGGAAAATTATATTTACTTATCCCTTTTCAAACATGGGATTTTGTAGTTTTGTATTTTGTTTTGTTCTATAAACATATTGGAGAGTAGTATGGCGAGTCTGCTCGGCAAAATTGCCAAGAAGATATTTGAAACCGAGTACATCTTTAAGAAAAACGGTTTTGAAAAATCAGATCAGTGGATGGCTATAAAAGTTGGAGATATCGTCGAATACGGCGTTACGGCGACTGACGGAATTACCTATAAAGTTGAAGAGATTGACAGACAAAACATGAGGGCAAAAGTGCGATGCCTCAGTAATGTCAAACATAAGAAAACAGGGGAGTTCTATACAGTGCCCCTAAAAATGATTCGTCTCGTTTAACTATAAGGTGTAAGCGTTAACTTGTTGAAAAAAATATTGTATAATTCACACAACTATAACTGATGAAAGAATTTGTAAACGAAAGCATTTTAGACTTTTCGATTAAAAGTAATTATAATAAACAGGCGAAGGCATTAGAAAGTGTTCGCGCGCAATTCGGTAAAACGTATCCGAATATTGTAAACGGTAGGAAAGTAAAAGCGAATGAATTGATAAACTCGGTAAATCCGGCAAACCCCTCGGAGATAATTGGAGTTTTTCAAAAAGGTGGAGTTGAGGACGCGGAGAAAGCAATGAAATCTGCTCTGAAAGCATTTGAAATGTGGAAAAACGTTCCGGTAAAAGAGCGAGCTGATTTTCTGTTTAAGGCAGCGAAAGTAATTCGTAAAAGACGCTTCGAAATAAATGCTTGGATGATTTCGGAAGTAGGTAAAAACTTTACTGAAGCTGATGGGGATACGGCAGAAGCCATTGATTTTCTTGAATTCTATGGTCGGGAGGCATTACGCTATGGCGGCAAACAACCTATTGTGCCTGTTAAGGGTGAAAAAAATGAATTGCTGTATATTCCATTAGGTACGGGTGTTGTTATTCCGCCTTGGAATTTTCCTTTTGCTATTTTGGTGGGTATGGCAAGTGCAGCCATTGTTACAGGAAATACAGTTGTTGTGAAACCAAGTTCCGAATCGCCTATGATGGGATATTTGTTTGCCGACATTATGCATGAGATAGGTTTACCGCCGGGAGTGTTAAATTATTTATCTGCAAGCGGTGCAACTGCCGGTGACTATCTTGTGTCACATCCTAAAACTCGTTTTGTTTCTTTTACAGGTTCAATGGAAGTTGGTTTACATATTAATGAGATGGCAGCAAAAAAACAGGATGGACAGATTTGGGTTAAACGAGTTGTCGCTGAAATGGGTGGCAAAGATGGGATTATTGTTGATAAGGAAACTGATATTGATGAAGCGGTAAAAGGGACTGTTGCTGCTGCTTTCGGTTTTCAAGGACAAAAATGTTCGGCTTGTTCAAGAGTGATTGTTGACCAAGCAGTGTATGCAGAGTTCGTACAAAAATTAAAACCTGCTGTTGAAGCATTAAGTATGAATGATCCGGCAGTAAACGGACAAGTTGGTCCGGTGGTTTCCGCACGAGCAGAAAAATCGATTCTGTCCTATATAGAGGTTGGAAAAAAAGAAGGCAAACTGTTGACAGGTGGCAACAAGGTTGAAGGACAAAGCGGATATTATATACAACCGACCGTTTTTACCGATATTAAACCGACTGCTCGAATTGCTCAAGAAGAGATTTTCGGGCCTGTTTTGGCAGTTATTAAATCGAAAGATTTTGACGATGCCCTAAAAATTGCTAATAACACGATTTTCGGACTTACCGGCGCAGTATATACCGATAGTTCAGAAAAATTAGAAAGGGCGCGTCAGGAATTTTTTGTAGGAAACTTGTATCTAAACCGTAAGTGCACAGGTGCTCTTGTGGGGGTACATCCTTTTGGCGGTTTTAATATGAGTGGTACGGACTCCAAAGCCGGTGGAAGGGACTATTTATTGTTGTACCTTCAAGCAAAAACTGTGAGCAGAAAAATATAAGGTATTATTTCATTTTTTAGAAATAATGAGGATACCCGCATAGTTGTGATAGTGTCTTTGACAATTTATACCCTACCGACAAAAATTTCGGTAGGGTATAAAACAATTATAAAGAATAGAGTTTTCCGACCATGAATCAATATGTGATAAGCGATACACACCGTCTGGAAGCCGATATGGTTAATAACAATGCAGAAGTGCATTTCAGACCAAATGGTGATATATTGTTTGCTAATGCGGAATACTCCGTGTACCATTACCTAAGCGGCAATAGCGGTACAAATGATGCCTCATCTGTATTCGATTATCTAAGTACGGAAACAAGAGATATTGTGCTTGCAAATTTGCAGGTGTTTAATGAGTCTGATACAACGACAAAGAGTTATCATGATAAACTCAAGTTCAAATCGCATGATAGGTATATAACCATCGATGGTACTCTATTGTACGAGAAAAAGGATGATGAAATAGTCATTAAATTGATTATGCCTCTTTTTCGCTCGGAAGATTATGTAAAGAAAAAAAGTGTAAATGTATCGCCGGAAAAGGCGATTCTTTCTCATTTATCGGATTCCGGTGGAATGGATAGATCGGAGGAGTACATTTTTTTTAACTCAATTATCGAGTCCTTCTCATTACTTGTTTCGAGTAATGATTTTGATACTGTTTTAGAAAAATCATTGAATTCAGTCTCCGCAGTTGTGAAATGTGATGTGATTTATATAACACAAATAGTGTATGATCCCCGAAAGCTAACACCTGCAATGATTCCGAGGTCCCAATATAAAGAGTCATACCTTAAGACATTCGATAAGGACACCCCAAGTATGATTTTTGAAGATTTGGGACTTATGGCATGGTACTCGGCTTTATCGAGAAACGAAAAAATTGTAGGGAACATTAAAGATTTTCCTGCTGAGGAGTCAATACTATTTTCAGATTTAGGCGTACAATCGTTGATAATATGCCCTTTAAATATTTATGGGACTTTGTGGGGTTTTATAGAGTTTGACTTTTACAATACTGAAAAGAAATGGTCATTGTCTCAAGTTTCTTTAATAAATGCTTATGCAGCAGCTGTCGCTAATCACTTGCAGAGAGTGCAAGATCACCATATGTTAAAATCATTTACAAATGATTTATTCGATGCCAAAATAACATTAGAGCAGCAAGCCCATGTTTTAGAACAAAAAAATATAGAACTGCAAACCGCGCGTCAGATTGCCGAAACGGCAAACAATACTAAATCGGCTTTTTTATCAAATATGTCTCATGAATTAAGAACACCACTTAATGCAATTATAGGATTTTCACAGATCTTACAAAGAGATACATCAATGCCTATGCAATTTCGCAATACCATTGATATGATGTATCGTAGTGGAAATCATTTGCATGATATGATTAACGATGTTCTCGATTTGTCGAAAATCGAAGCGGGCGAAATGGAATTTTTCCCTGAAACGACAGACATTTATGCGTTGTTGGATGATATATATGCAATGTTTGCTTTACGGTGTAAAGATAAAGATTTGTGGCTTGATATTGAAAAGCCGAGTAGAGAAATACGATTTGCAATTTTCGACCGAAAACGATTGCGTCAAGTTTTAATTAACTTTATAAGTAACTCTGTCAAATTTACGGAAAAGGGCGGGGTATCGGTGAAAGTACAGGGTAATATTGTTCGGAAAGGGCAATGTGTATTCACTTTTTCGGTATCAGATACAGGTCGAGGTATTCCTAAGGAACAGATTATTTCAATCTTTGAACCGTTTCATCAGATAAAAGGTCATTATTCGGAAGGAACGGGACTCGGCTTGGCGATTTGTAAAAAAATTGTTTATTTGTTGGGTAGTGATGGCATTCGGGTACAAAGTGAAATAGGTATAGGATCAACTTTTAGTTTTTCGGCACAAATGGCGGTTACCGAGACTGGGGGGATTGAGGATAAAAGTTCCGAGCAAAAGGTTGTAGGTATTAATGGAGAGAAAAAATATTCTGTAATTATTGCTGATAGAGATGAGATTAATCGTGCTGTCCTAAAAGGTTTTTTATTACCTGTCGGTTTTGATGTATTTGAGGTTTCTGATATGAAATCAGTGCTTGATATACTCAATATTGAAAACATAGACTGTATTATTGCGGATATCGAATTGTTTAATACAGATGGTCACGAATTATATTCGCTTACTGTAACAAAAAAAATACCGGTAATTGCGGTTTCAGCAAATGCTTTAACGGATAATCGTGAAATTGCATTAAGAATGGGATTTAATGAATTTGTCCCTAAACCATTTTATGGAAAGCAATTGTTTGATGCAATAGGAAAGGCTGTTAAAATTACTTATATCACAGAAAGGGAAAAAAAATACAGTAAGAATGCTTACGGACATGAAGATAATTACATACAGGAGATAATTGAATGGGTTATGGATTTGGGGGAAGATAGATCAGTACAGATAAAAAATGCAATTGAAGTGCAAGATTTTGAATTGATACATGATATTATCAGTGAATTACCGGAGGATAAGCAGAAAAAAACGGCTGCGGTACGTTTGTCCGAAATATGTCAAACGATGGGGTTTAAAGAACTAATTGAAATATCACGGTTCTTTACATAATCAAACAAATCGGAAAGCATGGAAAAAACACACAAAGACCTGATACTTATTGTAGATGATGTAGAGCAAAATGTTGCTATCGCATCGCAGATTTTACGCACAAGCGGCTATGGAATAATGGCAGCTTTCAGTGGCGAAACGGCATTACGTATGTTAGAAAAACGTGTACCCGATCTTATTCTTCTTGATATTATGATGCCCGGCATGGATGGTTTTGAAGTGTGCATGAAACTAAAACAGAATGAGAAACTGAAAAGTATTCCTGTTATCTTTTTAAGCGCTCTTAGTGATACTGAGGTAAAGGTAAAGGCTTTTGATTCCGGTGGGGTGGATTATATTTCAAAACCCTTCCATGAAGCGGAAGTTTTGGCAAGAGTTGCCGTACACTTGAAAATTGCACATCTTGAAAAAATAAAGACAGATCATATACAGCAGCTTACTGAGTTAAATAGTGAAAAAGACAGATTAATGCAAATAGTCTCTCATGATTTGAGGTCACCTGTCGGAGGTATAAAAGGCCTTGCACAAATTCTTTTTGAAGGTGAGGAGGCGCAAATGCCGGAAATGGTACGAGAGTTTGCTGGTATTATTGTTCAGACAACGGATACATTACTTAATCTTGTAAACGATTTGCTTGACATCGCAAAATTGGAATCAGGTAAATTTAGACTTAATCTTACCGAATTTGATATTGTAAAAACAATCAAAAATACTGTAAGACTTCAAGAGAAAGTTGCTGAAAAGAAAGGTCTTTCGCTTGTTGTCGATACTTATGATATAACCCTGAAAGTTACAGCCGATGAACCTAAAACAATACAGATGCTTAATAATCTGATTTCAAATGCAATTAAGTTTACACCGAAAGACGGTACAGTAAAACTCTCCCTATTGTTAAAAAACGACACAACATTTGTTGTAAAGGTATCGGATACTGGAGTTGGTATTCCTACAAACCATTTACCGAACATTTTTGAAAAATTCGGTAAGCATCAAAGGAATGGCACATCAGGTGAAAAAGGTACCGGTTTGGGAATGCCTATTGTAAAACGTTTTGTGGAATTATTCGGTGGAACAATTGATGTATTAAGTACTGTAGGAGTAGGTACTACATTTACTATTGAAATACCCTTAGTTATTAAAGCAAAACAATCATCGTAAAAACTATAGGGGCGTTCTAAAAATTGATAATTTTGAAAAAGAAAACCAAGTATAATTGTGTTAACGTTGATATTCTTTAAAAAAGAAACAGGTATAGTATAC
>JALHLL010000140.1 GCA_022844575.1 bacterium | reverse complement strand
TTGTAGTTTCCTTTTTTTAGCATGTAGTAAAACAAATGAACGTGTTCAACCTGAGTATCGTACGGTAACGGAAGCAGTTTATGCAACGGGAATATTGATGCCGGCAGATGAATATAAGGTATATGCTCAACAGGACGGAATCATTACAACTTTATATGTGAATGAAGGGGACACCATTTCGAGCGGACAAGCACTTTGTGTTCTGGAGAATGATGTACAAAATGCGCGTTTACAGTCAAGCAAACAAACGTTATCGGTTGCGGAATCGAATGTGTCTTCACATTCAACTGTTCTCCGTGAGATGGAAAATAGTATTGAGAATGCTAAAACAAGGCTCATTGATGATTCTGTTACCTTTGTACGCTATACTCAATTACTGAAAGAGGATGCAGTAAGTAACTCCGAATATGATAAGGCGGCTTTAAAGTTCCGATTATCGAAAAAGGATTATGAAATAGCACGACAACGTTATGAACAAACCCGCGAACGGCTAAAGGTAGAACTGGAAAATGCGCGTACACAGAGAACAATAGCTGAAAAAGATAATAAGAATGTAATGTTATTAAGTGCTATTGACGGTATGGTATATGAACTATATAAAGAAAAAGGCGAGCTTGTAAAAAAGAACGATGCAGTTGCATTGTTGGGTTCACGTAATAACTTATATGCCAAATTGTTGATTGATGAAATTGATATAGGAAGAATAGCCGTAGGTCAGGAAGTGGCAATTTCCATTGATTCGTATAATGGCAAGATATTTAAAGCAAAGGTTGTCAAAATATATCCGATGTTGAACAGGCAAGACCAAACCGTAAGAATAGATGCCGAATTTATTGAAATGCCGCCGCTTGGAATGGCTGCCCTTACTGTGGAAGGAAATATTATTGTTCGATCACCCAAAAATGCTCTTACAATACCGCGTGCATTTCTAAAAGGAAAAGATTCTATTATAATTGAAAATGGCTCTGATGAAAAAACAATAAAGGTTGTGGTTGGTGCGCAAAATTATGATTTTGTTGAGATCATATCGGGCATTGATAAATCTACAACGGTGATAAAACCATGACAAGGTATTCTTTAGCGGCTCAAATAGCTTTTGTACATTTAATGTCACGAAAAAAGCAAACGCTTATAGCTTCGTTGGGTGTTACATTCGGCATCTCAATTTTTATTGCCATGATCGGAATGATGACGGGAATAAATAATATCCTTGAAGACTTAACATTAAGTGCCACACCACATATTCATATTTATAAAGACATAGAAAGGCGAGAACCATCAGTTCTATCGAATTTGCTTGGTATAGATGAAATTGTATCTGTTATACATGAAAAACCTAAAGAAGAGCAAAAAAAATTACGTAATGCCCTAAGTATTTTGCAATACATAAAAAAAGACATTGATGTATATGGAGCATCGCCATTATTAACAGCGCAGGTGTTTTACCAATATGGACAGCATGAAATTGGAGGCACTATTGCCGGTGTGGATATTCTGGAGGAACATAAATTATTCGGAATAGGAGATAAATTATTAGAGGGTAATCTGCATGATGTCCTCACCACTGATAATGGTGTATTAGCCGGTGCGGGACTTGCTTCGACAATGAAAATAAAAGTAGGTGACAGAATAAATATCACAACCACATCCGGTATTCATTCGATTCTAAGGGTGGTTGGAATTATGCAAACAGGTATTGGTGCATTAGATAATACACGCTGTTATTCCTCGTTACACACCACTCAACGGTTAATGCAAAAAGACAAATCATTTATTACTGACATTAATGTAAAGCTCCGTAATCTGTATTCTGCAAAAGAAAAATCATTGCATTATAGCCGTTTATTCGGTTATAAAGCTGAAGATTGGGAAACAGCAAATGCCTCGATACTCGTTAGTTTTACTTTGCGGAATGCCATTACTTATTCAGTTTCGGTAGCATTACTTATTGTTGCGGGATTTGGCATTTATAATATTCTTAATATGACCATTTATGAAAAAATGCGAGATATTGCTATTTTAAAAGCAACCGGTTTTTCCGGCGGCGATGTAAAAGCAATTTTTATGATTCAAGCACTTACTCTGGGTTTGTCGGGTGCTTTAGCTGGCTTGCTATTTGGCTTTTTACTTTCCTATGGAATATCGAAAATACCATTTGAATCAAAGGGTGTAATCAATCTGACATCGTTGCCAATGAGTTTTTCGCCCCTTTATTATGTTATTGGTATTGTATTTGGTTTGGCAACAACAGCCGCTGCAGGATATTTACCTTCAAGAAAGGCATCGAAAATGGATCCGGTGGATATTATTAGGGGTAAATAATGGTGATGGAAGAAAAAGATAATCCCGTACTAAGATGCACTAACATAACGAAGTATTTTCACGAACCGGTAACTTTTAAAGCATTGAGCGATGTATCGTTTACCGTACAAAGAGGCGAATTTCTTTCATTAGTAGGAAAATCGGGCTCAGGAAAATCAACATTATTATATGTACTCTCAACAATGGATACTGACTATGAAGGAAGTTTGGAAATAAATAATACTCTGTTAACGGGAAAAAGCAATAATGAACTTTCGGAATTTAGGAATGAGCATATCGGATTTGTGTTTCAATTTCATTATTTATTGCCCGAATTTTCGGCGATAAAAAATGTTATGTTACCGGCTCTTAAATTGGGAAAGTACTCGGAAGAAGAAGTTGAGCAAAGAGCATATGAAAAACTTCGGTTGTTGGGTGTTGAAGACCAAGCATTAAAATCGGCTAGTAAACTTTCCGGCGGGCAGCAACAACGAATTGCGATAGCAAGAGCAATAATTAATAACCCGACTGTAATTATGGGGGATGAGCCGACAGGCAATCTTGATAAGGCAAACTCCGATATAGTCTTTGATATTTTTAGAGAGTTAACCTCCGAGTTCGGACAAACGATAATTGCCGTGACTCATGACCAAGACTTTGCACGGCGTACAGACCGAATTGTAGAACTAAGTGACGGCAAAATACTATAGAGGGAGAGTATTCCTGAGCTTTCAGATAACTTTTGCCTATTTTTGCATTATTGCATCCGTAGCTCAATGGATAGAGCGTCTGATTCCGGTTCACAAGGTTGGGGGTTCGAGTCCCTCCGGGTGCGCAGATAGTCTACTAAGTTTATATAAATTAAAATACTTGGCTTTTACGCTTGTCTTGCGCGTCAGGAATTCGCACACCTGTATAGTTGTGTTTAACAATTTTTGAGTTATGTTTTCCCGAAATAACTTTCGCAACTTTTAACTTTTTGAGAAAGAGTTTTTTGAGGAGATAAACAAATGAAGTATCTCAGTCTGATTTTTTTCATCATTTGTTGTTCCTGTAGTGATGAAACTGTATTGTCAGACAAAAGAAAGGAGCCCAAGGGTTTTACAAATGATAACGTACGATTAATAGCGGTGCTATCTTATGGCGATACCACATTTCAAACCAATACGTATGGTATAAGGTGGTCAAATGAAGAGAGGTTTGTTGTAAAGAACTTTAGTAGCAAAACAACAGACTTAAATTCCATTATATACCGGTGACTCAGTTTGGATGGAAGTGGAGAATGAATGGTATAAGAGATTTGTACGCACCGATTCTGGTTGGTTTGTTACGACGAATAAATGGAATTGGACAAACGAAATTAAAAAGTATATGATTCCATATTACTTTAAAGATTTTAATTTAGATAATCGGTCTTTTATCCTAAAAGCAAAGGAATCATTAGCAAAACTTACACCTGCAAGTGTTACCTTCAAAAATGGAAAAATCATCCCTGGCTTAGATCCTCTCAGCCGTGAGGGTGATACTCTCTTCCTTTATAAATACAGGGGTAAAGATACTATACATGTAGATATGATATGGTGGAGCAATGCTCAAAGAAATCAAGTCTTTTATCATGAGTAATGTTATGAAGTTTAGCCTACATATACTTTCTGCCTTAATAATTTTAGTCCTGCTTAACTCCTGCGGAGATGATAGCGTAATACCTGACCCGAATGAGACTATGCCCAAGGGTTTTACCAATGATAGTGTGAGAATTGTCTCTGTAGTTCCATTTGAAGATACGACTATTATCTATAATTCAGACGGCTCGTCGTGGTCAACGGCAGAGTATTTTGTTCTTAAAAATTATGGTTCAACACCTATTAACTTTTATTCCTTTAAAGATACAATAGACTCTACGTGGATTCCTGCGTCGAAGGAATGGCGCAAATATCGCAAACACACTCCGACAGATGAAGGGTGGTTTTTTAAGACGAAAAAAAACAATCTACCGTTTCCCATACGCATAGGGTTAAAGCGATACTTTGGAACTCTTATACCACTAGCCGAATTATCTAAATCTTATATCGTAGAGGCAGATAAAACGTTAGAAGAAAAAACTCCGATGGTGACAATTAACGGATACAACTATTACCTTACTCATATGGATTTTCTTGAACGCGAAGGTGACACATTGTTTTTATACAAATACAACAAAACCGACACCGTATTAGTCGATATGATTTGGTGGAGTAATGCACAAATGAATCAGGTGTTTTATCATGAGTAAAAAAATGTAATCAATCATGAAGAATCTTCTTTATATATTAACTTGTTTAGTCATTCTTTCTTCCTGTGGTAGATATGGTGAATTCGTTCCTGCAAAACCGACAAATACTGACAGACAAGTTATTCTCAATGCAGGCATAGATGAAGTTTGGACTAAATGCGTATCATATCTGGTAAAACGTAGTTATCGCATAAAGACTATTGATAAGTCGAGTGGTGTCATAATCACCGAAGAAATGAATTATGATAAAATAAAGGCATTCTCGGAAACAATACCTCAATACATAAGCAGTCTCGATTGTGGAGGTATACCGCCCGGAACATCGAACATTATCAGCATGACAACTCCGACTATAGTCATGCATATTCTTGTTGAAAAAATAGATAATACTAAGACAAAGGTGCTGTTTATACCTGTATTCTCTACACTTGTTACCCATGGATTTGAACATATACGTGGAAGTTGCAAATTATGTGCTTATCCATGCTATTCAAAGGGGCTATTTGAGAAAGAGTTTTTTGAAGAGATTAACAAATAAAGTCAACGATCTAATATATTGTTTTTGACACAATAACTATTTTACTTATTTTACGATTTAGTAATATCAATATTTTGGTAACTATCTGAATACATTCCCAAAACACGATCCGGAAATTCAAGCTGTGATATAATTCTGAATCGTAGTATCTTTTAATGTCTTGCAATGAAATCCAACCACGAATATTATGAAGAACTCAAATCTCTTCTTGTGGAGAAGAATTTAAGCTACTTAGGTGTCCGCCAAAGACATATTGAACGCCTTTGTGATTATCTTACAAGTCAGCACTTGATTCTGTGAAAAAGAGGATGGAGACTCTCCGAACATATCAAGCGATTAGTAAGTTAATCATGAGCATTGCAGAGTAAAGAGGTAAATTCGTATATACTTTAGTTTCAATGAAGCATATTCCAATCACAACTATCAGCATTTGACAAACAGATATTCAGGATTGGTACACCGTTATGCAGTAATATTGAAATAAAGAAGGAAAAACTACCATGAAAATAAGTTATATAAGTAAAAAAGAAATTAACATAGGTGAGGAAGTAAAAGGACAGGATATACGGGAAGGTATTTTTAATTTGATTCGCACGGATTATCCCGGTTTTGAAAAAGGAGATTGTATATCAATTTTGGAATTGAATCAGTACCGACGTTTGTATTTGACCTCATTGATAAAGCAGGAAAAAGGCGAATTAGCAACTATTGACAGAGATGTTATTGATGCCATAAAGAATAATTCCATACTTTCGGAAAATATACAAGATGAGTTAGAAACTGGACTTACAATAGGCCAAAGACTTGCCGATAAGATAGCATTATTCGGTGGTAGTTGGAGATTTATCATTGCCTTCTTCACATTTATTCTTTCGTGGCTGATGGTAAACATTTTGGTTTTAACGGTCAAGCCATTCGATCCTTATCCATTTATTCTTCTGAATCTGATTCTCTCTTGCCTTGCTTCCATTCAAGCACCTATTATTATGATGAGTCAGAATAGACAAGAACAAAAGGATAGAATACGTGGCGAGCATGACTATAAGATAAATCTGAAAGCCGAACTTGAAATACAGCTTCTAAGCGAAAAGATAGACCATTTGCTTGTTCATCAGAATAAGAAATTATTGGAAATCCAAGAAATCCAAACGGATTATCTTGAAGATTTGATGAAAGAACTCAAAAAGAAATGATGAGAGTATATATACTCACCTGAACGTGAGTCCTAAACGTGAAGAAATTTTAGGTGTTACCTTTTGTAGGGTATATTGCATGGATTCCATTCGTACAAGTATAAAAAGTGAGCTGAAAAACTATGAGAACTTTCCTGTTATGTGTTTTGTTTGTTTCTACTTATTGTTATTCTTTTGCTCAACAGAACCTGTACTCGAAGGCGTATGGAGATGCTAAGAACAAAGCGATTGTTTTTTTGCATGGGGGTCCGGGCTATAATTCCGTTTCTTTCGAAGTTTCGACAGCTACAGTACTTGCTGATATGGGCTTTTATGTGATTGTCTATGACCAAAGAGGTTGCGGTAGATCAAAAGCGGATTCTAATTCTCAATATAATTTCAAAGAAGCTTTTGATGATTTGAACAGTATCTATGATAAATATAAAGTAAAAAGTGCAACACTAATAGGTCATAGTTTTGGTGGTACGCATGCAGTTTTATTTGCGAAAAAATTTGTCGAAAAGGTTGATAATATAATTCTGGTAGGTTCACCTCTTTCTTATCAGATGACATTCAAGAATATCATATCAAGATGTAAGAAGATATACACGGAGAAGTCCTCGCCGCAATTACAGTATATTACCATGCTTGAAAAGATGGATACAAATTCCTTAGATTATAGTAGTTATTGTTTTATACATGCAATGTCGAATGGATTCTATAAGGCGAAGAATCCATCAGCGAAGTCTGTGACTATCAATACAAGTTTAAAGAATGATCCTGATGCATCATATCTATCATCCATGACCCGCGAACCTGTTGCCGGCTTTCATAGAACGGAACATTATACAACATTAAACCTATCAACACCATTGACCGAATTGATAACTAAGAAAGTGAAGGTTTATGGAATATACGGACAAGAAGATGGTCTTTTTGACCAAAATCAGTTCGACAAGCTCCAAGACATCATAGGAGCTTCCAATTTTATGATAGTTCCTAATGCTTCACATAGTATTTTCATAGATCAGCAGGATGCTTTTGTAGAGACAGTTAAGAAAATTATACTTACTGAACAAGTTCGATAATTGCTAAAGAAATCACTCGAATGTGTCTCATCATGAGCTTAATAATCAGTTTCCTCTTTCTTAATTTCCTATGATTGAAAGTCACTTGGTTTTTGACTAAAGTGTGATAGAATAATATACTTTATGATATGCACAAACCTCTTCAAAATATATAAGGAATTGCGTATTTATTAATCGGATATTGATTGGTTATTCCTGCAGTAACATATGATTCCCTTATAAAGCTTTTCCAATAGACTATAACCACCTCCACAATGACCGATAACGGTTTCAGAATCGGTTTAAGGATATAAATGTATTCCTTTGACGGTAAGCTAATGGCTAATGCCCACATTAGTTAGTATCCATAATAGCTGATGCTATAATACTTTTCTTATCAAGATTCGTGTTCCCGTCTTTATCCGTTCCATATAAAATTCTATCTTTGATGTAACCTTTTGCATTACTCCATGCACCTACTGTTCAAAAGGGGTTAACAAATATCCGATGATATGAATAACAGCACTAAACAACAACGATTTATGGAATTGCTCAAACCGGTTTACCCGCGTTTGGAGCGATTCGCGCTTACCCTTACGCGCAATCGTGATGATGCAAAAGATATAGTCGGAGAAACGGTTCTGAAAGCATTTGAAGGGTTTGATACCGTACGCGATGAACAGGCATTTTTAAGTTTTTTGTTTACGATATGTTCAAGAGTGGCGCAATCCGGCAGGTATAAAAAAAGGGTTTTGGCAAGCGAGGAGCAAGTTGAAGAGTTATTCAGGAACTATACCTCGCCGGAAACCGCCACCGATATTGTTTTACTATATCAGGCATTGGATAAGTTACCCGCAGAGGCAAAAGAGGCAATCATACTAAGCGAAATCAGCGGATTGACACATAAAGAAGTGCAGGAAATACAGGGCGGTTCGCTTTCGGCAATAAAGGTAAGGATATTTAGGGCAAAAAAACGTTTGGCGGAACTTTTGGGTGTACAGTTAACGGAACAATCTCTTATTTCAGAATAATGATTTAAATCCCGAAAAAGGGAATTTCACATGAAAAAAACACTTGAACAAGAATTATTAAAGGCGGCGGAATTCACTAATAATGAGCCGTTATATACTGAAAAGGAATTATTGGACTTAATACAGTTTTCGGCATTAAGTACACATACGGGTTCAACATTATTTTGGAGGATGGTTATGATTGGGAACATTATTCTTTCGGCATTGACACTTAGCACGCTTATTCCTATGGAGTATTCCGAACACCCGATGAGAGCTCTACCGCATCCGAAAGAAAGCAAAACGGAAGTGAAAGCAGCAGATTCATTGTTGAAAAGCAAAGAGGAAAATAAGCCGTTGTTTTTACCGGAGCAACTAAAAAGTGAGCAACTGTATTCTCCCACGGAGCAGGTACTTAAAGAAATGGGTATAGAAAGTACGGAAGGGTCTGTGAAATTTTCAGCACGCATGGCTGTAGAGAAGAACAATCTCGCATCCCTACTCGATGTTATGAAAAAAAATGAGCAAGGTCATTCCACTACGACACTGAACACGAATAAATTGTTGCCGATTCTTTATAATTACGGCTATGATACAACGAAATTAACTTTGAATGTTGATTTAGCCATAAATGTCTCTGAGTATGAAGTGAGTGCTGAATTAGAAGCATATAAAGAAGAACGGAATAATGTAAAAACAAAACCTATCATGATAACCCACGATTTTCGATTTGAAGGAAAAAACAATACGAGTGTTCTATTATTTAACTATGCAGGCGATATAACAAATAAAGGAATAAAAACGGCGGTGTACAATTTATTTAAGGGAAAATCAAGTGTTGAAAAAAATGAAATACTACTGTCGTTAATTCCTATAAGGGTACCTATAAA
>JALHLL010000139.1 GCA_022844575.1 bacterium | reverse complement strand
AGAGTAGATTCTGTACCTATTTTTTAGTGCCAAGAGGTCATAAGAAAGAATATTATCTAAAACAAATGCTGATGTATGAGTTGCTCTAACAACATCAATTTCATCTTCAAATTTTTGCTTATCAAATAGAAAAACTTGAATATATGTTTCTATACGCACACGCCTACTCGATAATCTTATAGATTTTGATATTGCTTCTACTTTAGGGGTTGAAATGTACCCATGTGACGAAACTTCTGTTAATAATTTGTAAAAGTTACCATTTTTGTGCTTTTCAATAATATAATACACTATAAAGTCTAAGAACTTTCCATACAAAAAAGATCCACCCGTATTGTAAATAAGTCTGCATGTTTTTGCTATCTGTTGTATGTCACGAATTGATAGGTTTATTTCTTTTAATGCCTCGAGAATAATATCAACATGGGAATCAATGAGTTCCATATCATCATCTTTGTAAGCCCATTGCTGAATAAAAATGTTCTGTACCAACATTTTAGGTGATTTTTTAATATCAAGCGTAAAATAATAATCAAAAAACTTATGTGTGTATGTATCCGCATCAAAACCCGCACCATAACAATGTTTAATACTCTCCTTTAACTGTGCATAATCAGCAGAAAGAATAAAGGTAATACCCTCAATATCAAAGAAGTGTTTTACTATTTCCAATACTTGGATGGAGTAGGATGGTTTACATCTATCCAATTCATCAATGATGATAACAATTGGTTTTCTTTCAATTTCACTAAGTAGCTCTACAACCTCGTGTAAGTTCTTCTTAAAATTTTGTACATTTTGAGTGTTCTGCTCATATGCTCTTATGAGCTTTTTTGCCTTATCCGCGTCTGATATATCTTCAATAAACTTCCTGCCAATTTCTTCTAGACCCAATGGTTTTAGTGTTAAAGATGCGGACACTTTCCATAGAGCCGGTAGTATGTGGGTTGAAGCTGACTCTAGAACACTCTTGAGTTTGTCTAAAATCCTTGTTCCTTCTTTTGTCACTGAAGTTTGTTCTGACAGTTGTTTATTAAACTCTGCTATAATGGCAAGCAGCGGTTCATTCGTATAGTCTGATTCCCAAGCACTGAAATAGATGGTGGGAATATTACTAAATATTAAATGTTTTTTGAGCATTTGTAGGAATGAGGTTTTACCCATACCCCATGCGCCATCAAGTGCTAATGTTAACGATGACTCTGATGAGTTTTTCAGTAAAGCTGTTAAATTTTCGGCAAATAATTTTCTTTTAAGTTTACAGTTCTTGAAAGGATCGACATCAGATATATCGAGTGTGTATTTTATGTGATTGAATTCCATATGCACAAAAAGTTAAGTAGAGCAGAAACATAAAAATACAAAGAATTTACATACTTTATATAGTATGTTGTCAGGAATGGATACAATGATACAAGGTAAGAGTTTAATCATAGGTTGGTAAGTCGGCTGGGTATATTATACCTATTTTTGTAGAGGATTTCTCTAACAAACTTCACCAATGGATTATCTACCCCTTATACTTCAACAACTGATAGCAAGTTCCACCCACATTATTGCTAAGAATGCCGTTACAAGTATAGACCCCTTTGTTGCCGTTTTGTGGCGGGCTATATTTTCATGCCTGATGTTTGCTATATGGATATATATAAAGCGCGCTTCCTTT
Organism: bacterium; assembly: GCA_022844575.1. GTDB lineage: Bacteria > Bacteroidota > Ignavibacteria > Kapaibacteriales > UBA961 > UBA2353. The sequence continues at coordinate 7,588 of JALHLL010000139.1, read as the reverse complement.
GTGCCGATAGAAAAAAAGGATATAGGACGCATTCTTTTACTCGGTTTTATCAATATTCCACTCAATCAGCTTGCGTTTTTTAAGGGTTTGAGTTATACGACACCGGCTAATACGGCATTATTATATGCCCTTACGCCCACCTTTGTATTTATACTGACGGCTTTTTCCAAACATGAAAAACCGACCTTATCGCGTTTTACGGGCATAGCCATAGCTTTTGCAGGCGTAATTCTGGTATTGTTTGAAAAAGGTTTATCGCTTAATCCCGACCATGTTTTGGGTAATTTATTAGTGCTTTCGGCAAGTTTCTCATGGGCAATATTTACAACCTTTGGCAGACCTTTAGTACTAAAATACGGCGCAATTAATATGACCGCCATGGCAATGTTTGCCGGATTATTAACCTATTTACCGGTCTATGCCATTGTCCCGACCCATACGCCCATAGTGGAAATAACAATGTCCGCATGGCTTTCGATAGCATATTTGGGCTGGATAACAAGCGGACTCGGTTATACATTATGGTATATAGCATTGGCAAAAATTTCCGCCAGCAGGGTTGCCGTTTTTAATAATATACAACCGATAGTAACCACATTATTTACGATGATATTTTTCGGCATTATGCCGACACCGCTTTTTATTCTCGGCGGTTTAATCGTATTAACGGGTGTTATTATTACCCAAAGAAAATAAGTATATATAATTTTCTATAATTGTGCGTATAATCGTTTTATATAGTATCATTTTTTGTGCTTGTTTTATCTCCTTACAGGCACAGAAAACAATTCCCGGTTTATCACCGAAAGATACGACACATAAAGCCGGAATACATGTAAGCGATAGTGTACGCCTCAAAAAAGCACATGACACCATCTCAGATAATAACAACATTCATAAAAAAAGATATGATATTCAGGAAATACTTGATGCCGAAATATCCTTCGGTGTCGGATGGGGTGAGCATGGTTATACATATCCTTTTTCCTTACGCTATAAACATATCGGAATCAGTATGATTTCTCCGTTTAAGCATGAGAAAATGATAACGAATTATATAGATAAACCACCACCGAATGATAATTATACATTGGTTTTATCCGAAACACCACCTTTAATCTTTAGTGTCGAATATTCTTTTTTAATAGTAGAAAATCTTTATATATTCCCTTCCATCGGTTTTTCGCGAACAGCAAATGCCGTCATTCCCTTATCGAATGTACTTCCAATCTATTATAAACCTCAATCGGAAAGGGAAATCATTTCCTTTTGTTATGGCATAGGTGCGGAGTATTATATACGGTTGGAGAAAAGGGTAGCAATAGGCATTCAAGCCGCACATAGAAATATTATCGGCACAACATTTACCGTTGGAATTGCTTTTTCGCTCTTCCCCCGCAGAGAGTATTAATGTACCTTGTTTTTGTATTAGTCACATTCTATCAGAATGACAAATACACCACCCCGTCAGATTTCATCTGACACCCCTCTGTTAGAGGGGAATTTATTTTCTTATTTTCCACAATTCCCCTCCATTGGAGGGGTGTCACGAAGTGACGGGGTGGCTGAAATTATTCACGAAATAGATTCTTCACTCCGTTCAGAATGACAAATACGACACCCCGTCAGATTTCATCTGCCACCCCTCTGTTAGAGGGGAATTTAATTTCCTTTCCTACAATTCCCCTCCGCCGGAGGAGGGGTGCGCTTTAGCGCGGGGTGGTCGTATTATTCACGAAATAGATTCTTCACTTTGTTCAGAATGACAGATATGACACCCCGTCAGATTTCATCTGCCACCCCTCTGTTAGAGGGGAATTTAATTCTATAATCAGAAAATTCCCCTCCGCTGGAGGGGTGCCGAAGGCGGGGTGGCTGAAATTATTCACGAAATAGATTCTTCACTTCGTTCATAATGACAAATACGACACCTGCTGCTTTGTTCTTTAAGGAAGGGAGTTATGGTAAAAAAAATCCCATACAGAAGATGGGATTTTCAATAGAAAATTATGTAAAAGGGGATTATTCCTCTTTGGCAACATCCTCTACTTTTTTAAGGATACGAGCAACAAAGTCTTTTTCGAGAATACCGTTTGAATTCCAGAAATGCACTGCATTCGTTACATATCCTTCAAAGCCGCTCAAATCGCCCGTTAATTTCATATCGGTTGTTTCGTCCTTATTTTCTTTCAGAATAATTTTATACTGGATTCTGCCGGAAACCCATCTGCCGGCTCGGATGGTAGGCGTTACGCCATATCGCTCCAGAACATCGTAGGTGGAGTCTTCACCTTCGGCAAAAATGTAAAACTCGGTACGTATATTTCCCTTAAACAAACCTTCGGCATTATCATTCGTTTTCTTTTCGCTTTCTATACGCAAAGCCATTTCATCCAATAGACGATGTATTGCTTTCCATACGGTAGGAAAAGGATGTTTAATCGTTTCCGTAAAAACCTGTTGTTGTAACTGATCGCGCTGTGCGGATGATTCGGACACGCACAAAAAAAACAGTATGGCTATGAGCGCGCTAAACACTGATTTCATTCACTTTCTCCTTATCTTTTCTATAATGAAGTTGTTTGTTTAGACGAAAAATACGACAATCCGTTTAATTGTACTATGCTTAGGCATCATTCGTCCTTTTTCGCTCTATAAGGTTTAACCTATTTTCTCGGAATTATTATGTCATCACTTACAATAGTCGGTATATCGGGCAGTTTGCGCACGGGTTCATACAATACGGCATTATTGCATTATGTACAAAGCATTATGCCGCCCGACATCGAATTTAAGGAGCTGTTACTAAACGATTTGCCTTTATACAATGCCGATATGGAAGCAGAGGGATTTCCCGAATCCGTGAAGGCATTTAGGGAAGACATAGCCGCTGCCGACGGTGTGCTTATCGCTTCGCCGGAATACAATTATTCGATACCCGGAGTATTAAAAAATGCGATAGATTGGGCATCACGTGCGCCTTCAGCACCTTTTTCGGGCAAACCTGTCGGTGTATTGAGTGCTTCCAACGGCATATTCGGCGGGGTACGCGGGCAGGCACATTTACGTTATGTACTGTTTGCCGTTAATGCCCATGTTATGAATCGTCCCGAAGTATATGTAATGAGTGCAGCACAAAAGTTTGAAAATAATATGTTGATTGATGAAAAAACAAAGGAATTTTTGGCAAAATATGTGGCGGCTCTTATTGATTGGATAAAACTTATAGGGCGCAAATAAATAGGCAATAATGATGAACGATAAGGAATATCGTGCCCTTTATATGAAATTGCATGATGAGGCATGTAGTAAAGGGCATACTTTTTATAAAGACCCCAAAACGGGATATATAGTATTTACACGTGAACAATTACGTAAAAGGGGCTTTTGCTGCAAATCGGGTTGCCGCCATTGTGCCTATGGGTTTAAGAAGGAGGATGAACAGAAATAAGAGTACAATATGGTGATTGAGTCCGCTGTACTTATGAGTTCCCGATTCATTTAACTACTCTTCTTAAGCCCTTTAAGAAATTTTCATTACTTGACTTATGAAATATTTCTTTAAGAATTCCCCAGTATTTTTCAGTTACTTGTTTAGAAATTTCGGTACAAATTATAAAAGTGAGTTGCTCTTCAAGGTCATACCATTTCTCACTAAGAATAATTTCCGTTCTCGCTGAATTAAGATCTAAATCTCTTTTACCACATATATCAATAACTAAGTATATAGGAAATGGGAATGATAGTTCAGGTTGATTTTTTTTTGTATTCCACTGATCTGAAAAAAGAGAAGTTGGTACCTCAATTCCATGCAGTGACAATCTTGATCCTGATTTAAATAAATCAGTCATCCCATGCTCATTGCATATATCACCATCACTATCTACAGTAATTGAATCAGAAAATTCGTTAAAACAGTTAATTGAAAACGACAATCTTCGACTAAGTATATAGTTTGTACCCTGAATCTCAACATTGACTTCATTCATATTTTTACTATTAACAGGATAACCGTCTTCTTCTAAAATTGCAACAGAAGCAAAACCAACAATACCGACGTCTTTTCTATCCAATTTAATATCAAAAACTTTAACATTATCATCATTATCCCAGTAATGGCCTTTTGTGAAATCTATAAGTGTTGCGTTCTCAAAACTCCGTTCATCTATAACCTCAAGTTGTTCATTAGAGCGAATATTTACTTTGATAGGTGGGTTAGGGATTACCTTCTTCAATGATTGAATAAATTCTTCATCTTTCATTTTAAGCCAGGGGTTTTGTTCTTTTCTTAAAATGAGTTTTGTTGTTGTACCCGGTGATTTCCGTTCTCCTTTCTGAATCCAAAAGATACTGTCTTGTCCTTCCACGGTAATATTTAATGCATCGCTCGATTGATGCTCGCGATAAACTCTTTTCGTATCGACGACTAATGTATCAGAAACCATAAAACATGATAAGATACCTATACCAAACCGTGATGTCGGCGTAAATTCTGCTTCTGTTTCTGCTTTTAAACTATAAAAGTCGGTTGACTTGTAGAATGAAGTGCCAATTTTCGAGTAATAATTGTCGATAATATCTTGATCCATTCCGGTTCCATTATCTTCTACCTCAAGTATTGTGTCACGTTCATCTCTGTAATATCTTACAGAAATTTCAGGTTTATACAGATTGCCCCATTTTTTTTCTTGTGCTTGCCTGAGTAAACAAGCGTCAATAGAGTTCTGCAAGAGTTCCCTTAATGCAAGTTCAGGATTGGCATATAGTTTTGTTCCCATAAGTAAATCAATAACTTGGTGTTTACTTAATGTGAATTGTGTATTCCTGTATTGATAAATTGGTCGTCCATCAATATCTTGCTTCGTTTTGATTTTTTCCCGACTTACCTTTAACGGAAATTTGATTTCAATTTTTCTTTTTTTCTTTTTGTTGAATTCGTTTAGTTTGGATATAACATTATTACAAACACCCAGTTCGTGATCAATAAAATCACAAAATTTATGTATTGATGCTTCAATTGCCGGATGTTTACATCTTGCACTGAATTGAATTATTTCAGAATTTATTTCCCATGCTGCAACCGCTCTATGCTTATTCCATTCCGATAATGATATAGGGTCTCTCACGTAAAGATGGGAGAATAAGATTTCGGGCGTGCGTTTGGCATCAAAATCTAGAATATCAGCTAATCGTAAAATTACTCCGACTAATGGTAAACAGGCATAAATGTTCGGAGAACACAAATAATCTTTTTCAAGGTCGAGTAGTGAAAGGGCATCCTCATTATGACTGTAACAAATTTGTGCTAAAGCAACCGTCAAATCCGTATCGCGATAAACGATTTTTCCTTTCCAATCTTTAGCGATTACCTCTTTTGCTTTTTCAGCATGTGTTTGTCTTATAAACTCGGTTATCAAATATGCTTTTGCTGTATCCGCATTAGTATTTTTCCCCTGTTTTAACAACCGTTCAATAATTTCTTTTTGTTCAGGTTTTGTTGCGTAAAAACGCTGAAATTGTTGAAAAGTACCTTTGTTCTCCGGTTCAATCGTAGGTTCTAAATCCCAAACCATTTTCCATGTTAAAACTTCTTTCTCATCCGGAGCCATCCCTATGTCGTGAAAGAAGGCACTAATAATAAGAAGCATCAACTCCGGTGTTGATAGATTTTTGATTGTTTGTTCAGGGATTAACCTTTCCATTAAGTGCAAAACTCGGAAAAGATGGTCGCTATCGTGAAGAGTAAACTCCCCCATGTGTTTTATAATTGTTTTTGTTCTTTGGTAAGCATACGCAACAGCTAAATTGACTAAAGCTATAACTTCAGTGTCATTTTTAACACAGTTTCTTTTTAACCTTGTATATATTTTACTTTGTTCAAGTTGAGGTAAAAATTCGTTTTTATAGTCGTCCACCATATTGAAATTTTATTATTTGATTTTTAACATCACCACACTACCATTCTGTAGCAGATATCATAAGGAGTGGTTGTAATGTGTATCACCCGAAGCAAACATTCCAAAATACTCAAAAATTTTTAACTATAATACTGTTCTTTAGCATGCTACCTCAAACTTTTTCAGATAGAAGAGTGAGGCATGTGTACATAAAAACAATAGCCCCCTCAAACCATGAAGGAGCTATTATGTATTACTTTTTAAGCCGTTTTTTACTTAAAATTCTTCCACATCATGGATTCTACCGGGATATGGGTTTTGTCATTATATTTTGCCGATGATTTTGTGTTATAGGGTGTTAATATTTCGCCACGTACTTCAAAATAAATCAGCTGTCCTATAGGCATTCCGGCATAGACACGTACATGTTGTTTTACGGATATTTCCAATGTCCAATAATTGCAAAAGCCGACATCGCCTTTTCCTGCCGTTGCATGTATATCAATACCCAAACGCCCTATACTTGATTTGCCTTCCAGAAAAGGAACATGGTCATGGGTTTCGGTATATTCTTCCGTTACACCCAAGTATAAATGATGCGGCTCAAGTACATATCCCTCTTCCGGAATTTCGAATGTTGTGATATGATTATGCTTTTTTGCATAAAGCAATATATCATTATACTTGGCAAGGGTTTTGCCCAAGTGCACATCATAGCTGTTTGTACCGAGTTTTTCGCGGTTAAACGGCTCTATTACTATGCGACGGCGTTCGATATTGTCTAAAATTTCTTTATCGGTAAGTATCATTTTTTATGGAGTATATATATGTACATTCTGCAAAAATACGCAAGAGAAAGCTACTATTTGATTTCGGAGAGTGAACGCCAAGCACGTACTGCCTCATAGAGTGCAATGCCTGCCGCCACGCTTACATTAAGCGAGTGTTTTACGCCATACATCGGTATTTCCACCACATCGTCAACCATTGCCATTACACTATCGGATATGCCCGTTATTTCATTGCCTACTATAAGTACCAAAGGGTAATCGTCGGCTTTCAGCTCATCGTACATTCTGTGTTGTTCGGCAATCTCAACAGCAAGTATTCTATTGCCCTCAGTGCGTAAAGTTTCAACCGCCTTTTCCGGTTGTACAAAGTATCGCCATGGTACTGTATTTGTTGCGCCGAGTGCGGTTTTTTCTATTTCTTTACGCGGCGGATGGGGTGTATAGCCACATAGTATTATCTCTTTTAGTAAAGCGGAGTCCGCAGTACGAAACATAGAACCGACATTGTACAATGAGCGTATATTATCCACCATGAGCGTGATCGGATGTCTTTGTACCGAAGCGATTTGTTCTTCCGTTAGACGCTTTTCTAATATTTCTGCATGAAGAAGTTTTTTCATAGTACAAAATTGCAGAAAAGAATGGTGTTACGAAGTGACGGGGTGGTTGTATTTTTCGTTAATTCTTGTTTGTGACACCCCGTCAGATTTCATCTGCCACCCCTCTGTCAGAGGGGAATTTAATTCTTATTCTTCACAATTCCCCTCCGCTGGAGGGGTGCCGTAGGCGGGGTGGCTGTATTTTTCGTTAATTCTTGTTTGTGACACCCCGTCAGACTTCGTCTGCCACCCCTCTGTCAGAGGGGAATTTAATTCTATTTCTTCACAATTCCCATCCTTT
>JALHLL010000138.1 GCA_022844575.1 bacterium | reverse complement strand
AAGTAATTCCGCTATTGTCATCAGAACTAATGCCATGAGATTTCTTGTGCCTGAAGGACTATTTCTAATTTCAATCTCTATACGTGCCGATGGCGATAAATGTTCATCTTTCTACTGGAGACACATTCATAAATAAACTATGGTAGTTTCCAGCTTGTTTAGGATCTTGTCTTCAAGGATATGTGAATTCGGATTCTGGTTTTACAGTGAGTTTAACTTATATAACTTCTGAGAATTATGTATAGAATATTTAGGGGCTATGATTTCCACCTTACAGCAGCTACTACCATATATATTGGTCAAATAGTAAAAACTACAAAGTAAGTTTAACGTATATGCTTCTTTCATTACCAAAGAATAATTTTGTAAAGAATAGTATAGCTGTAATTAGTTTACTTGGCTATATATCTATTTTTTATCCTTCTAATCTTTGTGCTGAAAATGCGGATAAAGAATATGCTCTACTATCAATCGGTTGTTTTATACCCTATATTAATCACTTCTATGTACAGCCCGAGCATGAATCGAAAAAACCAGGTGCAGGTTTTTTGGGGATAGCTGCCCAAGTAGAATATAAGTATGCATACAATAGATTTTTATCATTGTCTGTTACCTCTGCCATTGATTTTATGGCGCCGGTACCCGCTCCGGTAACCTATCTAGGAGGGCATGAGTTTCTTTCTTCGCAAAGTATTGTTTTACAACATCAGCATGTTGTCAACGATCACTGTTTTGGGTACGGAATTCAATTTTCTCGCTACACATGGCATTATCAAAATTATAAGGATTATGGTACTATAACGGTTGAAAAATTTCCTAATAAGAGTACGGAATCAACCAATTTAGGTGTCGCGATGAGTTATCGTTATATGCTTAATGATAACTTTTATATAGGTGCACTATATTTACCTACATTTTTCAGATTTAAATCTAAAGATCTGTTACAATATCAACACACTCTTTCCATTACTTGTGGGTTTCGAGTAGATGTGTTCTGAGTTTAGTGAGTGGGGGTAGAAATTCTGATAAAGTATATTTTCTCGAAAGTTATTTGGTTTCCGGAACTTTGAAAATTTCCCAGTGGGCTTAGTAGTCTTTAATCAAGAATCTTTTACGAGCCCATAAAAAGGGGATAATAGCCCACACAATCATTACCGCCAATGATAACAAAATACCTGTGCCGGAACCGTACAGAGAGCGGTATAATGCACCTGTGTATCCCATTAATGCGGATTGATCGAGTACTAAGGAAAGTGATATGCGCGATAAATCAATAGGGTTGAGAAAACTCAAAATTAATGCAGGATAATCAGTAGGGTAATCCCTCAAAAGAAATAAAAAGAGTAATAACATTGCATCATAGAGTATGGATGTTGAAATCCAGACTAATAGAATAAGTCCGAAACCTCTTGTTTTCTCACTGATTGTCGTGGCTATTATAAAAGCAAATCCGGTGTAAATAATAGTAATAAGCGCACCATTGGCTAGTAATAAGAGTGAGTTAATACATTGTGTTGTATTGTGTATGGTATGGAATATTAAGGGCAAGCCGCTTCCCACAACAAATGCTCCTGCTAATGCACAATTAACTGAAAGGAATGAACTTAGAAAAACATTTTTTCTGTGAACGGGTTGGCTTAATAAAAGTTCCGTGAACTCGCGTGATGAATAAATATGCATTGCTGCGAATACGATACTTACCAAAGGAATGGTAATGAGCATAATATTCATTAAACTGATATGAACTTTAGCTGAGGTGCCGCTTAAATGAAATAAGCCTTCCGTAATTGCAAAAAACAGAATGGTATATATGATAATCCATTTGCTTCTTAAGATATTTTTTGCATCGTATTTTAATATGGTTGTAAGCATAACAATTATGTTTTTGATAAACCTTTTATATTCTCTGTAGTTATGTTGTCCTCCAACATAAATGCAATCGCATGCTCAAAATTGTGTTTACCCGTTTGCTGTAGTAGCGAATCCGTACTACCCTGAAATACTATTTTTCCTTCCAGAATAAATATAAGTTCATCGGCAAGTTCCTCCACTTCACTGAGAATATGGGTGGTTAGTATAATTGTTTTCTCCTTTGCCTTTTCTTTTTTCAGATAATCCTTAAAACGTAATGCCATTCTGGGGTCTAAACCTACTGAGGGTTCATCCAATATTAGAATTGGAGTATTGAACATTAAAGCGGCAACAGCACTTACTTTTTGACGAGTGCCACCTGAGAGTGCATTCATACTTTTAGTACGGTGCTCCTTTAATTCAAAAAGTTCTATCAATTCCTCCATTGAATTTATCGGTGAATTGCGTATATCAGCAATCATTGAGAATAATTCTTGCATACTTAGGTTGTCGGGGTAGCGTGCAATCTGAGGCATATACCCTATAAGTGAGCGATATGCTACCGATGTATGCACTGTATTGTTTTGAACGGTGATTGTACCCGTATCGGGTTTTACAAGCCCTAATATCGATTTTATGATGGTGGATTTTCCTGATCCGTTTGGTCCTAATAATGCCGTAGTCTTTTTTTCGGGAATAATAAGATCCAAGTTCTTTAGCACTTGTTTTGCGCCGTAAGACTTTGAGATGTTTTCAAAATTTATCATATTAACCGATTTTTACCATTGATGGTGATGAATCTATCAAGGTATCGGGCGTGACTGATGGAAAAATACTTTCCGCAATATCTAATAATGACACCAAAAAACTGTGTAATAATAACATTGTCGGCGGATTCTGTTCTACTATATAGCAGAACAATCTGACAGGGTGATACGGTACATCACCTTTCATATCTTTATTTATATCATATCCAGTATATTTGTCCCAATAATTACCTGAAAATATACTATAATTGGAATAACTGTTTGTTGCTACATCAAATGTGTTCGCAATAAAATTATTTTTTGTAAACGTATTATCGGTACAATCAGCCATTAAACGAATTGCCCACCCGTTTTCATAAAAATTATTGTTTTCGACAGTAATTCTTCCGCCACCCTCCGCATATAAACCCGCAGTATTGCGAGTAAATATATTGTGCTTTATTGTTGCATCGGAAATGTCTTTTAATAATAATCCATAGGAAGCACCGCCTTGATTTTCCTCGAAGGTATTACCTATCATTTCTACATGATTGGTGTACATAACGGCAACACCCGCACCGTTGTTACGGAATATATTGTTTTTATAACTATCATGATGTGAGAACATAAAATGTAAACCATACCGTAAGTTTTTTTCGCTGATATTGTTGTTGATTTTGCTCTCGGTCGTAAATTCTAAGTATATACCATCTCTTTGTTGTTCTATCGAATTATCTTCAATAGTATAATCCGAGCAATACCAACAATGTATGCCGTTTCCTGCCGATGCCTCATTAAGTGTGGAATTTCCTCGAATGGTATTGCTTTTTATGATACAGTGTCCGGACTTGCCACTATAAATACCATAGCATGTGTTTTCAAAGTAATTATTTGTAATAGTGCAATAATGTGCAAGTTCCAAACGTATGCCTGCGCGTTCATACAGATAACTGATTCCGGTATTTTTTATCGTAAACCCGTTTATATGCACGGAATCGGATTTAATAAGGAATAGTTCATTCTTGTTTTGCCCATCTATTATCGGATTATTGTTGCCGAGCAGTGTAAGCGGTTTATTTATGGTAATAAGTCCTTCGCTATACACTCCTTGCTGTACAATAATCGTATCTCCATTTGCACTACTTAGTATAGCAGCACTCAAGGGTTTGTTCTTGGAAGGATATACGGAATGTTTAGCACCGAATAAACTTCCATAGTGTAATAAAAGGATGAAAAATACTGTATATCTCATATCATTCCCACTCTTTGGCGACCAATAATTTTACACCATCCCAATATAATAACTTGCCTCCTTTATCGGCAATCATTTTTTCCGCTTCAGCTTTCGTTGTGTAAGCCGAAAGAAACAAACCCATAGGGCTTGGTATGTTATCCGATTGTACATAAAATGATTTTTCGCCGACCGAGAATTCTCCGGGCTTGTTAAAAACATTTACCCACATTCCGCCTATATCTTCTTTGGTTACTTTCCCTTCTATAATATACCCCGCCATACATTCAATCGCATCAAATTTATATACTTTTCTTTTATGTGTTACTAATTGTGCCGCAAACTTATTGTCGGCAATAGTCATTTTACAGTGAGCGCAGTCTTCTTTTCCATATATTATCTCATCCGGCCCATTGGTACATGAGGTGAATAAGGAACTTAGTGAAAAAATAAGCATTGCCACAGATGCGGATTTTACTTTCGGTTGTACCGTACGTCCTAAAAACCATGCAAGAAAAGCGCATACTATAGATGCCGCAACAAGGTAACCACCTATGTCGGGGAATGAGTGTGCCGTAAAATTCAGTAATTGTTTAGTACCGAGTAATGGTGGTTGATATGACATTCCGTCAATTCGTATAGCCGCATGTGGATCAAGATTGTGACCGTAATCATATTCCCACATATAAAAATCGGTTAATCCGACAGCTCCGATAATAATAAATAAAATCGCCCATATCATTACCAATTTCCTTTTTCCCATAACTCCGATAAGAATCCCCAACCCGCACATAATGCCGATAATTATGGGCATATACTGTAATTCTGTAATGCTGTCGGGCTCTATACGTTTCATGCCTATATAGTGATTGAGATTATTAATGTTTTGTAGATCATTCTCTTTTTCACCGACTATCGTATTAACATGAATTTTTAATCCTATACCTTCTGGATATTGAGGCGCATCAAGTGAAATGCTCCAAATCGGTACAAAGTAAACACCGATTAATAATAATGAGCCGATAATCATAATTAAACGCGAAGTGATTTTCACGACAATATCCTTAAAAATCTTAATAGAAAGAAATTATGGTGGGAAGTGCGGCGTTTCTCTCTCCTGCGTACATAGAAGGTGCGTGGAAGATGACACAGGAGAGAGTTTTCGCCTTATTTACATAATAGCCGTTTGTTATTTTTTTGCAATAGTATTTGCTTTCAGTTCACCGGAAGAATTTGCCGGAGAAACTCGTATATAGCCCTGCATTTCCTGATGTAAAGCCGAGCAGAAATCAGTACAATAGAAAGGATACACACCTGTAGCTTTCGGTATCCATTTCATAGTTTGTGTTTCGCCGGGCATTAAAAGTAATTCCGTGCAGTCAGCCCCGCCTTTTACGGCAAAACCATGTGGAACATCCCAGTCTTGCTCTAAATTCGTTACGTGGAAATAGACTATATCACCTAACTTTATACCCTCCACATTATCGGGCATAAAGTGCGAACGTATAGAGGTCATATATATATGTACATCATTACCTTTACGTTCCACACGTGCTTCTTTTTCACCAAGTGCCACATAGGGGTGTTTATTCTCTAAAAGTTTAAATGACTTTACGGAGTTTTTAGTTAATAATTCCGCAGGACATGCCTGCGCATAATGCGGTTCTCCGATGGTCGGAAAATCGAGAATTAATTTCATTTTCTCGCCGCTTATATCATAAAGCTGCGCCGATTGAGTTAACTCGGGTCCTGTTGGTAAATAACGATCTTTTGTGATTTTGTTCATCGCAACAACATATTTTCCGGCTGGTGTACGGCAGTCACCACCCGGAACCAATAAATGTCCAACCGAATAAAATGTAGGTGCTCTATCAAGTACCTTACATTCTTTTACATTCCATTTTACGATTTCCGATGAAACAAAAAATGATGTGTAAGCATTACCTTTTTCATCAAATTCGGTATGCAATGGGCCTAATCCCGGCTTTTTCACCTCACCATGTAATGCCGCAGCATAATTAAGTACCGGTATTCCTGCAAAATCACCATCAAATTTTTTGTCGGCAATCGCCTTTTGGATTTTTGTGAAGGAATATACAGGTATGACTGAGGCTAATTTACCGCCACCTGCAATATATTCACCCGTAGGATCAACATCGCATCCATGAGGTGATTTTGGTGTCGGAATAAAATATACCATGCCCGGACAATCAGCCGGATCGAGTGTAATGACTTCGGAAAGTATTTCCGACTTTGCGGAATGTGTTGTTTCATCGTATGTATTATGTGCATACTGCGATTTCATTGCTTTGCCTTTACCTTGTGCAAGATATTCTTCCGCTTTTTTCCAGTTGACCGCAGCAATAAAATCTTTATCTTTTTGGCTTGCATTTACTTCAAGCATTGTATTTGCTTGCTCAGAATTATAACAGGTAAAAAAGAACCATCCATGAGACTTGTCTTTTCCGGCACGACTTAAATCATAATTAAATCCGGGCATAAGAATTTGAAAACCGAGTTTCATAGCACCTGATTTTTCATTATCACATTTAATAAAAGTTAATGCACCTTTAAAATTCTCTTTATATGTTTCTATAGGCACATCACTATTCCCGTATTCACTCGGAATGCTAAAGCGTGAGGCGGAAACTATATACTCGGTATTTTCCGTTATAAACGGTGAGGCATGATTACCGCCTGTATTAGGTATTTCCAGTACCTCTACTGTACGGAATGTTCGTAAATCTATACGAGCAACACGCGGCGTATTATTGGCATTAGCAAATAGCCAACGACCATCAAGTTCGCCTTTTGTTTTCGATAATTGCAGGTGGTGCAAATCATCCCAAGGAATAAATCCATGCGATGTATTAAACATCGGTTTTGTTTCTTCCGCATAACCGTATCCTTTTTCGGCATCCTGCGAAAAAACAGGAATTACTCTGAAAAGTCGGCCGCTCGGTAATCCGTACACACCTATTTGTCCGCTAAAACCGCCGGACATAAAAGCATAAAAATCGTCGTGTTTGCCGGGTGGCACAAATGCCGCATTACCTTGGTTGCCATCATTTACAACAGATTTATCTGTTGAAGGACAACCTATCATAAAAAATAATAACGCGGTAAGAATTGCACCGCTTGCAATAAATGTCAATGCTTTACGCATAGTTTCTCTCCTAAGAGAATAATTAATAATAAATGAAATAGGAAAATTATTTATTGTTGAGCCACTTCTCTTAAATGCTCCAATACAGAACGTGCATCTTTTTCATCTACTTGCATATTGGGCATTTTCATGAGATATGTTTGTAATAAGCATTTAACAGTATCATCTTTTTCTATCATGTTCTCCGTATCTAAAATCATATTCATCACATATTCCGGTGTTCGTTTTTTTGTCACATCACCCAAAGGAGGTCCTACATATCGTTCATCGTATTTATGGCAACTCGTGCATGTTACATCGAATATTCTTAATCCCTGTTTTGCCATTTCCTTATCTATTTCCGGTTTTATATCCACATGCTGAATTTTACCATGTTTTACGGGTTCTTTCGTTGCGACAGCTTCCGTATTGCTAAGTTTTTGTTCTCCATTATTTTGTTGATCATTATTACTACAACCCGTTGCAACAAAAAACAACATAAAAAGATAATAGAAGTATTTCATGAAAAGAATCCTTTATAATTAAAATGAAGTAACTGTTCCTGCTACAAGAACTTTTTTTTCCAATTCAAGTGCTTCGGGAAAAACAAGGTTATTCTCGAGACATATATGCTGTCTGATATCAAAAAACAATGCCTTTAACAGTTTGTATATACGCTTATGATTTGTACATGCACTATCGGGAGGTTCAAAATTGTTTGTTATCTGCCTTAATTTTGACAGGTCATTTTCTACGACATTGTGCTTTGCCGAAATTTGATTTTCCAATTCAATGATACTACCAAAATAGGGGGCAGTCATTTGTTTGCCTTCTTCGGCTAATCTGTGTAGTTTTTTGATATACGTGAACAGTTCCTCTTCTTTTCGGAAGATATGTTTGTAGAATGAATCCGAAAAATTGAGGAAAAGTTTTTGAATTTCGATGAGTGTCGGATAGGTTCTACTGTGTTCTTTATTAACATAATCAATTAACTCGGCTATGAAAGGTAATTGTTTTTTCACGAAATGATGATGATTTTCAATAATAAAGTCAACAAAAAAAGGTAGCGACCATAAGTCGAAATGAAGGTCGTCTGTCCCTATAAACATACCTTTTGGTGCATATTCATTACTTGTATCCTCAACAGAAACTTGTGAATTCGTTTGTGTTGTAAACAAATTCTCATTTTGTCCATGTATGATGTAACTGCTATCAGGAATCGCCTCGGATGTGCCCGATCGTATCATTGTTTCTGTGATTTGAACATAATGCGTATTCATGATATATATGGGATAATTATTGATAAAAGAGTATCTTATCCTTTAATGATCGTTGTTTTTATGTTGTCGTATTCGCAAATCCAAATCGTTCACCTTGGCTGCAAGAGTATCTAATGTGGAGCTTTGAAACATTGCTAATAATTGCAAACGGACGTTGCTCCATTGCTGATGAAAAGGACAGGGATTCCGATCGTTACAACCCGGTAACCCCAATAAACATTCATTAAAAATCCTGTTACCATCAATGGCAAGTACTATATCAACTGCCTTTATCTCTTGTGCCGGCTTTGCTAACCATGTACCGCCGGAAACACCGCGTACTGATTTCAGAATACCTACCTGCACTAACTGATTGACAATCTTTGAAAGAAAAGTCGGGGAAATATGAAGTTCCTCTGCAATTGTAGAGACACGAACCCTTTTTTCCACTTGCTCAGGTAATGCAAGAAAAATACATGTTTGAATTCCGTATATACAAGTTTGTGATAGCATTGAAGATTTCAGATTCTTTTATCCGAAATTAAGATATTCTGCAATACTGTGCAAGGAAAATTTTAGTTTTAAGAGTCTTTTATCTTTATTTCGTAATTTTACAGTATTAATCATACAATTTTTAGCGGAACTTCATGAAAACCATTATCGAACCTTTTAAGATTAAAAGTGTGGAACCTCTTCGTTTTACGACGGAAAGCGAGCGGAGTTCACTATTAAGCGAAGCACATAATAACACGTTTTTCCTACGCTCCGAGAATGTTCTGATTGATTTGCTTACGGATAGTGGTACAACTGCCATGAGTAGTAAACAATGGGCAGGCATGATGGATGGAGACGAAGCGTATGCGGGGTCGAGAAGCTATTTTGCTTTTGAGGATATTGTAAAAGACCTTACCGGTTTCTCTCATATAATACCTACACATCAAGGTCGAGCAGCCGAAAAGATACTTTTTTCCATTGTTGGTGGTAAGGGAAAGGTAATTCCTAATAATACACATTTTGATACAACACGAGCTAATATCGAATTTTCGGGAGCGAGAGCTG
>JALHLL010000137.1 GCA_022844575.1 bacterium | reverse complement strand
CTTAGCTGGTGTAAGCATAGGCGAAAATACCGTGAAACATCGCAATAATCACCATCACATAAACGTATCATTGCATTATGGAGAGTTTAGGTGCATATCTTAAAAACAAACGCGAAACCTATGGTTTAACGCTCGATGACATCTATGCCCGAACAAAGATTCGGCATCATGTTATTGAACAAATCGAGAACAATAATTTCAGCGTAATGCCTGCGCCGTACCTGCGTTCGTTTTTACGTACATACTGTGATATGGTGGGTATAGAACCCGATGAAGCACAACAACTCATCGCAAAAGTGGGCTTACCTCAAAAATCAGTAAATACCACCTCAGTCAGTACTCCCGTTTCAGCCAATACCGAAACGGCAACTACATCAAAACATACAAAGCATGCGCCCCCGAAAGCAGAACATTCCGTAAAACCCCTGCTTATTCGAGGATTCATTTATGCGGGAATCTTCTTGGTAATTGTCGTGCTTGCTTATGAATTTATTTTCAAACCCGATCCGGGTAAAAAAGCGCAAGTACCGGAAAAGGGAGATTCTTCACTTCTTACTGTTGTAGGGAATACAGTTGTCGGGCTGATTGATGAATCTGTTACAAATGATAGTATAATGTTGGAGCTTAAAGCTTCCGAACAAGTATGGCTTACTTTAACTGCCGATGGAAAATTCAGCAGACAATTAGTACTTAATCCGCAAGAGAAAAGAACGTGGTCTGCCAAAGAGTACTTTATGCTTTCCGTAAGCAATGCAGGCGCATTGGAAATTATTAGAAATGGCAAAACCTTGCCCCAAATCGGAGAAAAAGGCGAGTTTATACGGTCAGTGAAAATTACAAAAGACGAGCTGATTACAAGCTCATCTTCCTATAACAAACAGATAACCTCTGAAAATCAACAGAACACTTCGCAATCACAACAAACCACAATTACACCAAAACCAAAACCTACTGTCGAACAAGTTGTGCCTGTGAAAAAACCTCCAACGGCTACTCCTCAAAAGAATACAAGTCCTCAACCGGCAGTTGTACAGAAACCGGCAAGTCAAGTACAACAGAAACCGACAAATCAGGTTCAGCAGAAACCGACGACTACAAAAGAACCTGTTCCGATTATCAAAAAAGACAATGTTGTTAAAACGCCACCGACAACGAATGCAGCATCAACACAAACGAAACAAACAAATACTCCGGCAAAACAAGCTGAAGCTACGCAGAAACCGAAGCAAACAACAAAAGAAGTTGTTGTAAAGGAAAAAACAGAACCTAAGAAAACTGAAGCGAAACCCGATGCAAAGACATCGCAAAAAGAAAAAAGACAAAAACAAAAAAGAAGAGGTACATTGGAAATTGAAGAGGTACCTTTACGACCTATTGAACAAGGGCTACCCACAACCAAAACACCACCCAAACAAATACCACCCTAACGTATTTTACAGATTACTAACAACAAAGGCGAAGAATTTTCTTCGCCTTTGTTGTTTTATAGAATTGAGTTTAGTTTAAGGAACAATACGATAAATCATACGTGGGAAAGGAATAACCTCGCGAATATGTTCCGCTCCGCTTATCCACTTTACTGTTCTTTCCAATCCTAAGCCGAAACCGCTGTGTGGTACGGAACCGAATTTACGTAAATCGAGATACCATTGAAAAGCTTCTTGCGGTAGATTTTCATGAAGTATCCTTTCCAACAAAGCATCATAGCTATCCTCACGTTGGCTGCCACCGATAATTTCCCCTGCACCTTCCGGTGCAAGCATATCCATAGCAAGAGCAACTTTCGGATTTTCGGGATCACGCTTCATATAAAATGCTTTTACTTCTGCCGGATAACGGTGGATAATACATGGTTTATCAAATTGCTCCATAATCGCCTCTTCCTGTGGTGCACCAAAGTCTTCACCCCAAGGAAAATCAATTTGCGATTCCGTTCCGTCATCATTTTTCTTATTCAACTTTACATTGTTTTTGTTCAACCATTCAACGGCTTCACTATAGCTCATTCTGTGGAATGGACGGCGAACTTTCTCTAACTTGGATATATCTCTGCCTAAAGTTGCAAGTTCTGGCTGACATGTTTTTAAACAATACTGAACAATGTACTCAACCAAATCTTCTGCCAAATCCATATCATCGTTCAAATCGAAATATGCCATTTCCGGTTCCACCATCCAGAATTCGGTAAGGTGACGACGTGTTTTTGATTTTTCCGCGCGAAAGGTAGGACCGAACGTATAAACTCGTCCTAAAGCCATTGCTGTTGCTTCGGCATATAATTGACCTGATTGCGATAAATACGCTTTACCAAGTTCAAAATACTCGGTCTCGAAAAGTGTAGAAGTGCCTTCGCATGCATTCGGTGTAAGAATAGGTGAATCTTGCAAACGGAAACCATTACCATCAAAAAAATCACGAATTGCTTTCGCCACGGCAGAACGTATGCGCATAATGGCATGCTGTCGAGCGGAGCGTAACCACAAATGCCTATGCTCCATGAGAAACTCCGTACCATGCTCTTTCGGTGTAATCGGATAGTCGGCAGCTATTTGATATATTTTCACCCCTGTTACATCCAATTCATAACCGCCCGGTGCTCTTGGTTCTTCACGCACGGTTCCTGTAATACTTACGGATGATTCTTGCGTTAATGAACGTATCTGCTCAAAAACTTCCTCATCCAGATTGGGCTTAAACGCTACGCATTGGCAAACACCGCTACCATCGCGAAGTTTTACAAATTGAAGTTTTCCTTTGCCTGTTGTATCATAAACCCATCCATGAAGAGTTACCTCTTGCCCTACCACACTGCCTAATCGCTCTATTGTTATATACGATGTGTACTTTGATGCCATAGCCATTCTTTTCTATTGATGAACATAATAAAGTACAAAATTACCACGAAAGATGTCAGTATCTATCATACTACCATTTTTAGGCATACAACGTACAATTTGGTGAAAACAACTAAATTGCCCGCAAGCTTTGTTTTCTAACATTTTTTAATGCAACTTAAATCATGTCAATACTGCCATTTTTTAAAAATGTCATACAAGTTATCAGGCGTGCCGGAAGGCACAATATCTTCTTATTGTCGGCCGGTATCGCTTTTAATTCTTTAATATGCGTTATACCGCTTATGCTCGTCGGACTAACCATTATAGGAGCTATTGTAAACCAACAATATGTTGAGGAAGCCATTGTTGCTTTTGTTCGTGATTTTTTTCCTCAAGCCGATTTTCAGAAGCAAGCCGCAGATTTTATTATTAATGAAATACGAAATTTTTACATATATGGTTCTGCTGCCGGAGGTATTGGTCTTATTGTACTGCTATGGAGTGCTTCCGTATTGGTCGGCTCCTTACGAGCAGCACTTAATCATATTTTTGATATTGTTCCCAAGCGTTTTTACTTGGTAAATAAATTACGAGATATGGGACTCACTCTTATTTTTCTTTTTTTGTTATTCGTCGCTTCATTAACACCATCGGCAATATCCTTTTTCAGTTCTTTCGGCACATACTTGTTATCAGAGAGTTTACATTCGTGGTTAACAGGTATAACCGCAGAAATAATAGGTATTTGCTCATTATTTACTTTTTTTCTTTTTATTTACAGGATTTTACCCAATAAAAGACTTTCACGCATCATCACTTTGGGTGGTAGTGCACTTGCGGTTATGTTATGGGAGTCAGCCCGATTTGTTTTCGGTTGGTATCTCGGTCTTTCAGGTTCATTCGGAAAAATATACGGTGCTTTCGCTGTTATCGGTACGATTGCTCTATGGATTTATTATACAGGATATATTATACTTCTTACTGCCGAAATTATGAACTATGTGGAAGAGGTTGCTGAGAAGAAGCGTGTATTACGAAACAGCAATCAAGGAACTAAATTATAAAATGTTATACACTTATCCCAAGAATAAGAACGGGTATGTCAATATTTGATACACCTCTTTGCTCCAAATCCCATACGAATTGCTCAAAATAAGAAACTCCGGTACTCATTTCTTGTGCTAGCTCCTTTACTGGCACTACTTCTATACCGGCATTAATATGCCCTAATTTCTTAAATATTGTCATTTTTGCACAGACATTATATACCATAAAAGAATACTTACCAAATTGAATCTCTGCACCAATTTTATTTTTCACGAAGTCCATATCTCGGAAAGGGTAGATTTTCTTATTATGTTCAGGTTGATAGTCGTTAACATAGTAAGAAGTACTATATTCACATTTCTCCCTAATATTCATCCATCCAAGCGGATGTAATAATTCCTTAAATGACACATTAAGATCGGAGGGGCTATATAACAATCTTCCCTGCATTGTTTTTTCACTACTAATTTTTGTTTTACTTTTTGAAGCATCAATAGAATTTATCACATCAGACAATTCTTGTAATTCATTTGTAAAATGTTCTTCGATGTAATTTCCACCGCCATTGAAGGAGTATTTACCTACTATTCTCATAACTTTAAAAAATTTTTTGTTGTGTTAGTTCGTTTGGTAGCCACCGTTTTGGTACTTGTGCAACTTTATCATTTGGAGACGGAACATGTATTTGTTTGTTAACAGGCCTCGTTATTAGTTTACCATTCTTTAAATCATTTATTCTATTCAGGGAAATGTCGCAATAAACTTGATCACGTTCAAGACCTAACGCATTGCGTTCATTCTTCAAAGCACCTATTATCGTTGAGCCAACACCTGCAAACGGATCGAGAACCCAACCGCCTCTATTTGTCAAAGCAAGAACACACCGCTCTACAAGTTCAACTGGAAATTGACATGGATGTACTGTTTTTTCAGGGTGATTAGATTTTACATTCGGAATGTCCCATACTTCCAATTCCCAATCTCGAACAACTATTTCCCAAATATCGGACGGATTTTTACCTAAAGGGTTGCCAGAAGGTTGTCCTTTTTTTTCTCCCTTAAAATGTAGTTTACCCGGATACTTCGAAGCGATACGTACATCATCAAGATTAAATATATAATCATCAGATTTCGTAAACCATAAAATAGTTTCGTATCTCCCAGAAAACCTCTTACTTGCATGTAAACCGTGACCAAAACGCCAAATAATTCTATTACGTAGTTTTAAACCGAACTCCTTGAAAATTTGATAGAAAAATATATCCAATGGGAAAACTTCACCTTTATCAACATAATTGCCTACTTGCCAGCATATACTTCCCCTTGTATCCAAAACTCCCACTAATTCTCTGATAATTTCTTTTTGTGTTTCCAAGTAATTTTCTATACTTTGTTTTGTTTCATAGGATTTACCTATGTTATAGGGAGGTGATGATATTATCAATTCATACTTCCCTCTTGTTTCATTTCGCAGAAAATCCAAAGAGTCGGCACATATCATTTTACCATGAGTATTCTTAGATACAAAGTCAAATATCGGTTCTTTCATCAACAGTTCTTTCTTCATGATTTTCTTCAAATATACATTTATTTCGATTCACACATAAACATACAACTATAAGTGTTCAAGCATATACATACG
This sequence comes from bacterium, assembly GCA_022844575.1. Lineage (GTDB taxonomy): Bacteria > Bacteroidota > Ignavibacteria > Kapaibacteriales > UBA961 > UBA2353. Next base: position 3,814 of record JALHLL010000137.1, on the reverse strand, counting down.
AAACATTTCCGGAAACCCTTAATGAGAACAAGTGGACGTATATTGTATAATAATTATTTACCATTCGACACCTTTTTCCATCGGGTAGCCCACTTCTTCGAACACTAAGCCCTCCGGCGGTGCCAACCAACTGTTTAAGGACCTATCATGTTGCTCAAGTGCCGTTTTTACCTCATCCAAAGTCCTTCTGCCTCTACCTATGTCAATCATAGTACCCACTAATGAGCGTACCATACCATATACAAATCTATTGGCTCGTACATTGAACCTAAGCGTTTCATTATTTATTCTTTCCCAAAAGCACTCCTCCACTGTACATATATACGATTTTGTAGAAGTATTTAATTTGGAAAAACTTGTAAAATTATGTTCACCAAGAAATATTTTTGCACCCTCCTGTAATAATTCTTCTTTTAATGGATAATGCACCGCCCATGCAAAACGTCGTGTAAAAACACCTTCATTTTGTACCACCGTATATGAATATCTTCTCCATAAAGCATGAAAACGTGCATGAATAGTTTCTTCGGAATTGAAAGCGCCGTTAATCCGTATATCGCGTGGTAATTTGGAATTAAATGCCATAAGTACTCTATCAGTGGGGATGGTAAATTCTTTACCATAATATATATGCCCTACTTGCCCCCGTGCATGTACACCCGTATCGGTTCTTCCTGCGCAAATCAAACGGCGTTTTACACCGGTTAACCTCTCATAGACTTCTTCTATTTTTTGTTGAATACTTATTCCGTTTTCCTGAAATTGCATTCCGCAATAATTCGTACCATCGTATTCAAAACGCAGTAATAATGTCCCTATTTCATCGTTAGTCATATAAACTATTACATATTAAAAAGTGAAGCGCGTCCGGCAGTAACTTTTGTTAAAATTCCACCTTTTAACGGTGCAAGTGTTATTGCTCCTGCAGGGTTTACAACCGACCTTAAGAGTACATTGGGTGCCTCGTCCAATTGAATAAGTCTTATTAGCTTTCCTTCATTATTAAGGACATAACACCCTATCGCATTATCGCGTTGTGCAATAAAGCAGGAAAGATCATTGCCCACAATCAAAGGAGATGATATAGCGAATCTGAATGTCATTTGCCATTTTTTAGTTCCACTATTTGTAAAACACTGTACTATGCTCATCGGTTCACCAATCCCCAAATTATAATTTACCGTATAAACATCTCCAGATTTATTTCCAGAAATATAACGTGGTGTTGCGTCGGGCGAAAAACCACGAAGTATCTTCCCTTCGGTGTTCAATATTTCAATGAACGGTATTTCAGCATCAGTTTCTCTTTTCATACCGCCGATAATTATTTCATTATTCACTATAATAGGACTTGCAGTAATTCTGAAATTCGAGAGAACAATACCCCATTTCTTTTTCATTTGCGCATCAAAACAAATAAGCGAATCCGTTGATTCCCCCATTGACATAGTAGCAATAAGAACATCTCCTGCATCATTAACTATGGGTGCGCCTGCAATAGCGGAACTTGTTGTATGTACTACGGACGATTTACCTGTATTACCCACCAGATAATATACAACCCCATCATGAGATGTACACAGTATTCCTGCTCCGGCAGGAACAATATCTTCCCAAATAATATTTCTTTTGCTTGTTGGAATTTTTGTTTTCCATCGTCTTTTCCCTTCTACATCAAAGGAATAGATTTCACCGTTTGTAGCACAAGCATAAATATTCTGTTTTTCATCGCAGAACATACCGCCTGATATCAAAGCTGAATCATCAAGTTTTGCTTTCCACTCCGTTTTATATGCAGTTGCTTTAATTATCGATGAGTTTCTCGTGGCAAGAACCGTCTGATATGATGATAAACATAGGGGTGGAGCCGTACATCCTGCCGTATCAGATGATGCTATTTTTTCATAAGATGCTTGGGTATAACTCTGCATGGTTTCATAATAATTATTTCTACCAGCTCCCCCGTTCATAACAATATCTTCTTCTTGAAATTGCTGATGCTCACTGCAGGAAAGTAAAGCCGCTGTTAGTAATAAAAAGATATAGTTTTTCATAGAACAGCAAAAAGATATACAGCACAGATTTTCACTTTTCTTCTTAAACTCTTTCATCCTCTTTAGCCTAGGTGATTTCATAACTTTTCTTTAATCTTTTACAATACAACATGAACTAACTATCTTTTATAAATGTCATTCTGAGTGAAACGAAGAATCTATTATCCTTTAACACATTCATTCTAATTTTTGGGGAAGAAGATACTTTTTACTTATAGAAAAATAGTTTAGAACTCATACCATTCTTTACTTAAATCAGTCCAAAGAGGATTCATATTTTCAATTAGTTTTATTTTTCTATCTCTTTTCCACCCTTTTATCTGTTTCTCTCTTGAAATTGCTATACTTACATTATTCGTGTTTTCATAATACACTAATTTTTTCACTCTATACTTCGATGTAAAACCTCCTACAGTTCCAGTTTTATGTTCATAAACTCTACGAATCAAATTATTAGTTATGCCAACATATAAGACAGTGTTAGAAAAATTTGTCATGATATAAACATAATTCATACTTGTAGAAAGATTTATTTAGATTCTTCACTTTGTTCAGAATGACAATTAACCACATCCTATAATTTGACAATAGATTCTTCACCTCGTTCAGAATGACAGTTAGCTACATCGTATAATTTGATAATAGATTCTTCACTTCGTTCAGAATGACAATTAGCTTCATCGCGTAATTTGAAAGGAAGTTCTTCACATAGTACAGAATAAACATACCCTAAGATTTCTATCCCCATAATAAGCCAACTGAAAAAAAAGAAAGTACGGTCGAAACAGCAATTATTTGAGCAAGCAAATCAATATCCAAATGGAATCTATCGGCAACGACCATTGTCAATACCATTGTGGGCATAGCCGATTCGATAACACTTGCTTTTAGCACATAACCCTCCAATCCTACAATTACTGCAATATGTTGCGCTATAAACGGCGTACACAATAGTTTTATGATAAGAATGGGAATAATCCATATGATATGATGGATATGCGGAGTTCTTAAAGCCAAGCCGATTGAAAAAATCATCATTGGTGGTACGGCATCACCCATTAAAGAGCATACCTTCATAATAAAATCAGGACAAGGGATTCCCATAATATTAAAAGTAAGACCTATGAAAGCCGCCCAAAAAGGAGGTAATGTAATTACCGTTCTTAAACCGCGCTTCATCGTATTGAGTATATGCATATGTGATGACTCATTGCCATAATGGTCGGCTATGGATACCCCAAGAGTCCATAAGAGAGGTGTCATTCCCAGCAAATCGAAATAAATGGGCACACGCCTATACTCCTCGCCGAGTAATGCCGTAATAGTCGGCAAACCGAGATACGTAACATTCCCCCACGTTGCAGCAAGGAGTAATGCTCCGATTGATTTCTTTGTTATACCTTTTAGAAAACGAGCAAAAACACCAAGGAAAATATAACATAGTATCAGCGAGCTCATAACCGAAGCGACAGCAACTAAAGGTACTTGCCACAATTCGGCATTGATGGGTGCTTTATATAAAACCGAGAAAGTAAGTCCGGGCAAGAAAAAATTCATAACAACGCCACCTAATGACTTACGAACAACTTCGGCTTCAGGCACATGAGGTATATACCTCCATATTGTACCCATAAACAAAAGCAGAAAAAATGCTCCGAAGACTTCAATCATACCGTAAGATTCTCATTTGTAGCAAAAATAAAACCTATAGCACTATTGCCGTTAAACCATTTAATGGTAGAGTGGTCAAACATCACATT
>JALHLL010000136.1 GCA_022844575.1 bacterium | reverse complement strand
TTCATGTGCCCCCCACTCGCAAAGTGAAACAATAGAAATTAATGTTCTGATTTTTGCAAAAACGGATGCGAAATTACGAGTAACTTTCGATGTGAACAACATAACACACATACCGTAATTTTGTAAGCAATTATGCTTTTAGAGTATAAAAGGAAATGTAACTATGGATTCCATACGGTTTTCCCTTAAAGAATTTACGGAATTACCCGATGAACATACAACCCGACAACTCACGGAACTTGCCGATGAGATATTCGGTGTAAGCACCAATTCCGTACGAATTCCATACAGAATGAGTATAAAACGCCCTATCCTTATTCTCATTGCATATATCGGCGATATGCCCGTAGGGTTTAAGATAGGATTTGAAGACAAAGAGAATATGTTTTATAGTTGGCTTGGCGGTGTTTTGCCGCTCTATAGGGGCAAGGGTATTGCTTCGGCACTTATGAAAAGACAACATGAGTGGGCTGCGGAGCGCGGATATGGGATTGTAGAAACTCGAACGCGCAATCGTTATAAGCCAATGCTTATACTCAATCTTAAGCACGGCTTTTCTATTGTCGGCACATTGATAGAGAGTAATGATGTAAAAATCATACTCCGTAAAAAGCTTGAAAAGAAAAAATCAGAATAGACCGTGAACCTGCCGTTTTCCGAACGACTGAGTGATTTGCCGTAATTTCGTATTCAATACCGAAACTTTCTTGTTCACCGAATATTTACCATGACCATATTTTCCGCCTCCGATATATCAAAGTCCATACACGATAAAATGCTCTTCGAAAACGTATCCTTCGGTATGGAAGATACCGACCGAGTAGGAATAATAGGGCGTAATGGTGCGGGTAAAACAACCTTTTTACGGGTAATTGCCGGAGTTGACAATCCCGATACCGGTATTGTTGCTTTTAATAAAGAAGCGCGTTTTGAATACTTGGAGCAATTACCCCACTTTGAGCAGCATATAACCGTATTGGAAGCGGCAATGAGCGGCAAACCGCAGCTTGCGGCTGCACTTTCACGGCATGAGGACTTATGTGCCAAGCCATCGCTCACAACAAATGAAGAGGAAGAACTACACAAAATAAACCATTTGATAGATGAAAAACATGGCTGGAATTTAGATTCGGAAGCAAAGAGCATATTATCACGACTTGGCATGGAGCTATTTGATGCCGATGTGATGAACCTTTCGGGCGGACAGAGGAAAAGAGTTGCTCTTGCCCGTGCATTACTCTCCGAACCGGATTTGTTGATTCTCGATGAGCCGACCAATCACCTTGATGCGGGTTCGGTGCAATGGTTGCAGGATTATTTGCAGCAGGCGCAAAAGGGTTTATTGCTTGTAACGCACGATAGATATTTTCTTGATGCCGTTTGTAATAGAATTATAGAATTGGATAGAAACAAGCTATTTAACTATCCGGGTAATTTTGAGCGATACCTTGAGCGTAAAGAAGCAATGATAGATGCAGAAGAAGCCGCAGCCGAACATTTGAGAAATAAATTAAGGCAGGAACTTGCTTGGTTACAACGCGGTGCCAAGGCACGCCGCACCAAACAACAAAGCAGGATTGATTGGATAGCAAAAATGCAGGCGGAACCGCCTCCGCCCGAAGAGAAAAATATTAAAATAGAACTTGGTAATGTATTTCTGGGCGGAAGAATAATTGATGCCTATAATATCGGTAAAAAAATAGGTGATAGAATATTATTCGAAAACTTTACGTATAGTGCCGCACCCGGCGATAAAATAGGAATAATAGGACCGAACGGAACTGGCAAATCAACATTGTTAAATACACTTGCGGGATTGATTCAACCCGATAGCGGTAGTGTAAAACTTGGCGAAACGGTAAAGATTGGGTATTTCAAACAAGAAATTACCGATTTGGCACCACGACAAACCGTAATAGGGGCTTTGCGCGAAATAGCGGAATATATAGATGTGGGAGTGGGCAGAGAGCGTTTTATCACGGCAAAAGAATTGTTGGATAGATTCCTATTTCCTTCACGCCAACAAAATTCGCTTATAGAAACACTTTCGGGAGGCGAACGCAGGCGACTTGCCCTTTTGCGTGTGCTTATGGCAAACCCTAATGTATTGATGCTTGATGAGCCGACAAATGATTTTGATATTGCAACGCTTGGTGCTTTGGAAGAACATTTATCGCATTTTAAGGGTGTATTGCTTATAGTTTCGCATGATAGGTCTTTTCTTGATAAGACTGTAGATTTTGTCTATGCTTTTGAGGAAAACGGAATAATAAAACAATATCCGGGTAATTATAGTGCCTATTTGGAAAAAATAGAGCAGAAAAAAGAAAATGCAAAACAAAGTAAAATAACAGCACTGATTAAAGAAGAAATCTCAAAAAAAGAAAATCCAAAAAAATCGGGACTTTCCTTTAAGGAGCAAAAAGAATATGATGAATCGGAGAAAAAAATAGAAAGTTTGGAGCAAGAGAAAAAACGAATATCGGATTTGATGACAAAAACCGATAGCTCCGACTATAAAAAAATTATGGAATTAAGCGAACAACTTGCAACCATAGAACAAAACATTGATACCGCCACCGAACGCTGGTTGGAATTGGAGGAGAGGAAATAAAACAATACACATAACCACATCATTCTGAACTGAGTGAAGAATCTATTTTCGTGAGTAATTTCAGCCACCCCGTCACTTCGTGACACTCCTCCAATGGATGGGAATTTTCTGATATTTTATGAATTGAATTCCCCTCTGCCAGAGGGGTGGCAGATGAAATCTGACGGGGTGTCACATCTGACATTATGAACGAAGTGAAGAATCTGATTTTATTTACGGAGTATTAGCCCCCTCTTTTTTTCTCCCCCAAGTGGGAGAAGTGCTGAATTTTTGGATTTAATTTTCAAATTCCTTCCACTTGGGGAATTAGGATGGGGCGGAAAAGAAAAAAAATCTGTTTCTGAACGGAGCGAAGAAACTGTTTTCTTACTGAGGTTCTTCGTTACACACAGAATTTCAGAAAAAAACGGCCCGCACCTCTTTTCATCCCCAAAGGAAGAAACAATAGAACTGCCCTTATTCATGAGGTAGTAATCTTATGTGTTGAGATATATCGAAAAGACTGTACGGCTAATAATATATCAATATACACATGTACTCCGCTTAAATCTATATAATATTTACCGAAACTGAGGTAAAACCCAAACATATCCCAGCCCAATCTGTCACCAATGAATACATAAGCAAACAAAAGCATTGTAAGTGTTAATGAAATGAGAACTTGTTTGCCGATTTTTCTGCTATACTTCAGTATGTGTTCACCTGTAAAAAAATACGGTAGCACTTGGAATAAGGGTGTAAGAAAAAAAAGAAAGCGATTGGAGAAGCGAAACATCGACGCTGCAAACCCATCATGAACAAATGCGTTCATAAGACTACTGTGAAGTTCTATTGTAAAGTAGCTTATAAGGAATACAATGATAAACGAAAAAAATCCTTTTCGATTGGTTAGAAAAGCAAAAACAAAACCAAAAAAAATATTGGTGGATATCTTTAGGGCATCTAAAATGTATAGTTTGAATAAGGGAATATCGGGTTTTAAAAAATCATTAAACATGTTGGAGTAAGGTTCAGCAATAAAGCATAGAAAACAACATACCCAGAATAGAAATGAACCTTGTTTTAAATATTTATCAAGAAGACTATTGAGCATTATTTTCTCCCTTCTGTTTTTTATTTGCTTGCTTAATTGAATCATCCCTACGTTCATATATTTCCATATATGTTCTGCTTCCCTCACATTTTTTGTCATATACCAGTACTAAACTATCAATTCTGTCCTCGATCCTCTGTATAGCGTCCTTCATCCATGTAGAATCTTTAGTCGTTAACTCATATTTACTAAAAATTCTGGCTCCGTACTTTGGGTTGCAATAATCAAAAATACGTCCACTTGATAGGTTTACACTAACCATTTCATTTGTTGAGAAAAACAGGATTTGTTCAACGCGACGCGAGGACTTCATTTCACGGTAAAAATAGTACCAATTGTACACCGATGTATCTAAGTCTGTAGGTATTGAAAAATCATGTGTAATCGAATCCAAACAACAGGGTGATTTTGGATGATTTTTTAAATAACCAATATCAGGGAGGCTTTCATTTACTCTATATACAAAAAACTTATTGCGATTGATGTAAAACAATCCGATAAGTATGGCTATGATCGTAAGAGCTTGTAGGATTTTTTTCATAGAAAGAGTATGTAAGCAATGATGTTAATCAAAAATAAGACATTGTGCAGTAATCGAAACATGAGGTAGTGCTTGCATTCTAAACGGAGTGAATAGTATGTTAACCTACCTTTCTTTGGAGGTGTTGGTAGGTCGAAAACACCAAACTCCAGTATCCCGAAGGAAGTGAAAATTCAATTGCGTGGTCTCTCTCTTTTCCGGATTTATCCTAAAGTCCTAATTCCCAATTTATTAAGTCTTTTTGTTAAATAGTTTGCTACAACGGTAACTTGTTCCAAGTTTGTAGATTTAGAATTCTCTCGATTGATAATATAGTGTCCAATATCTAAATCCAGATCTAACTCTGTGATATGCATCAATTCAGAATAAAACAACCCCAGTCCTTCGGACAGAGCAAAATAATCATCATTTGATAAATTTTTAAAGTAATCATAATCACTAAACAGTGATTGGTACGGCTGATTAACATCAAAGTCTATCACGACTGCCGATATTACTAAATCACTATTAAAATAGAATGACTCGGTTCTATAACTTACGAAAGGAGGCTCACCGTTGCCCATGTGTGGTGCCTCTTTCACTACATTTGTGTTTAAGTACAAATCTGTAGACTTATAAATAGAACCTGTCTTACCATACTTTAGCAATTCAAGGATAGAAAGTTCTTCTTGTCGTATATCAATCATGTTTATGCTCAATATGCTTCATTAGTATTCCGCAATTTCCAATATACTCACTTAACAGTACTATCTTTTGAGATTGAAGTTCTCTTTCTATCTGATGTACCGATACATTTCTACTCCAACCATTCTTTATCGTTTTTACAATGTAAAAAAGTCGTATCTCTCTGTCTGAAATCTTATCCAATAGAGTTATATGATGATACCAACTTAATTCTGCAGGCAGCACTTGCACAAATGAAGATTACGCCTTAAGCACTTATGAAACCGTACGTCTCATAGTAGAAATAGATTACTACTACAACACCGTCAATGAAAAACTCGGCTCATCATCACGTTCTTCCGTAAAGTCCTTTTGTTGCCATTCCGTAGCTGCTTGTTTTTCCAAAAGGGTGATAAGCGATAATGTCAGTTCATCGCATACGGCATAACCTTTCGGTAATAATGATAAACGCCCTTCGTTAATATGCGCCCATGAATTTTGTATCCACCACTCAATTTCCTCTTTTGCTATTGTTTTAATATCCACCGAAAAGTCTTCTTCAAATTTCGATAATCGTATTCCTTTAGCCCTTAATTCCAAAAAAGCACGCTCAAACATTTGCTCTTCTTTATTTAATGTTTCTTTGTTTGCAATCGGTAAGGTACTATTATGTACATATTCCGAATAACGCCGTAAACTTCGGTAATTCCAATATCGTTCATCCCCAAGAAAACCGTGTGCAGAAGGACCAAAGGAGCAATATCTATCACCGCTCCAATACAAAACATTGTGCTTGCATTCTTGACCATTACGGGCAAAATTTGATACTTCATATTGTGCATATCCGGCATTACCTAATAATTCCATACCTATTTCATATAAATGGGCATCATGTTCTTCTTTTGCCGGATTGGCGAGTCCTTTTTTCATGAGGGCAAAAAGTGGTGTGCCTTCTTCAAAAATTAAACTATAAGCGGAAATGTGGTCGGGCTGCAAACCTACCATTGTGTGTATATTCTTTTTCCATGTACCTATTTCCTGCTCCGGCAAAGCAAACATCAAATCCATATTCACATTATCGAAACCGGCTTTACGCGCCAAATCCATTGCTTCAAATGCTTGTTCCGGGCTGTGGATGCGTTGTAAGTATGCTAATTCCTTTTCATCGAACGATTGCACGCCAAAACTTAAACGATTTATGCCTAGTTGCCGATATGCCGTAAGTTTTTCTTGTGTTACCGTACCCGGATTGCACTCCGCCGTAATTTCCGCTTCAGGTATAATGGCATAATGTTCCCTTAAGGTCATCATTATCCTTTCCATTTCCTGCGCCGATAATAAGGAAGGTGTACCACCTCCGAAAAATACCGTATTTGCTTGCGGTATAGTATGCGAATACTGCGCTCGTAGGGCTATTTCTTTACAAAGAGTATCTACAAAACGTGCTATTTCACCCGTTCTTTCCACGCTGTAAAAATCACAATAGATACATTTTTTCTCACAAAAGGGTATATGCAGATATAGTCCGAACATTCTTTTTTTTCATTAGTCAATATCGTACAAAGATAGGTATTGTAGCAGAAGCACCCCCTCTTCCTGTTGTGGCAAGCATATCAATCATCGCAACATCCTTCTCAAATTTGTTTATCTTGCATACTAATCATTGTACTTACGGCAGTTTATGAAAACTCTCCTTTCCTTCCTTGCTATTCTTGGTATTGCGGCGGGACATGTATCGGCTCAATGGACTCAAAGTAATGGACCTTATGGCGGCAGGGTGCTTGCTTTTACCGTACATGCAAATACCGTATTTGCGGGTACATACGGGGGAGGTGTGTTCCGAAGTACGGATAATGGTACAACATGGATAACAAGCAATACCGGGTTAAGCAAACTTTATGTACAGCATCTGTCGGTAATAAACAATGTGATATTTGCCTGTACTATGGAGAACGGCATATACCGAAGCAGCGATAATGGCGCAACATGGTCGGAATCGAATGTCGGTATAAGTTCCATCGGTATTTCGACCTTGTTTGAATTTGGTAATACTTTATTTGCAGGCACGGACGGGGCGGGTATATACAAAAGCACGAATGAGGGATATTCTTGGGTTTATGCAGGAATAAACAACAGGAAAATAAATTCCATACTTCAAACAAACAATGTACTCTTTGCCGCAACAGATAAGGGAGTTTTTAAAAGTGCCACAAATGGAAATACATGGGCAGAAGCCGGTATTGATTTAATTGGCATGTATGTTCAATCGCTTAAGGCAACGGATTCGGGAATATATGCGGGTACGGATAAAGGTATATACAAAACATCGGATAATGGAATAACATGGAGAAAGTACGGCTTGGAAAACAGAGCCGTCAGCTCTATTATTTTGTCCGGTACATTATTATTTGCCGGAACATATACGGAAGGGATATATCGTAGTACGGATGGTGGTAATGTATGGGAAAAGACATCTTTGCCAGATATATTTATTTATACGATTATACAAAACGGATCTACACTTTTTGCAGGCACGGCGGGCGATGGCATTTACCGTAGTAATGATAATGGGAATACATGGAATTTGGTAAATAATGGTTTAATGGCACATACCGTTAAAACACAATTTATGAAAGGTACGGATATATTTATAGGTACTGCCGGAGGTGGAATATTCCGCAGCACCGATACAGGAAATACATGGGCGGAATCGGGTTTGAATCATTTTTATATAGAGACTATTATTTCTTATAATACCGATCTTTTTGCAGGTACGAATAATGGAATCTATAAAAGTACCGATAATGGTATTTCATGGACGCATATAGGATTTTCCGGTGAGAGTATAAGTGCAATGGCAATAAATGGGGGTACTCTTTTAGCGGGTTCGGCTTTTGGAATATTTCGCAGTACGGATAATGGTACTTCATGGGTAGAAGCCGGTTTATCGAATTATGCCGTCAGTTCGATAATGGTGAACGGCAATATAATTTTTGCGGGAACATGGGGTAATGGTGTTTATCGTAGCACCGATAATGGCAATTACTGGATAAATCTTGGTTTAGGTACAGATGATATACTGTCGTTTGCAATAAGCGGTACTACCGTATATATAGGCACTACGGATGATGGTATTTATATTGCTCCGAACAATGGGGCTTCCCTGCAAAAAACAGGTGTTTCTCCTTTGTATATCGTATCGTTAATTACAAGCGGTAACAGAGTATTTGCAGGAACATTGCAGGGTGTTTATTTTTCAGATAAGAATGGTAATACATGGAGTCCGGTCGGATTATTGCCCAATGCAATTACATCATTTCTTGTAGCTGGCAATATACTATTTGCAGGTACGGAGGGGGCATCATTATGGAGAGCCGATATTAGTGTAATTTCTTCGGCTGAGGATATGTATAATAATACATCTTCCAATATTTCCTGCTACCCGAACCCCGCAACGGAAAGCGTTTTTCTTGATGTACAAAATCCCGTATTATTAGGAAGCAAATGCGAAATACTTACATTGGAAGGAAAAACTATTCATTCATTTGATATAAATACGGAAAAAATAGCAATACCTCTTGAGAGCTACGATACCGGAACATATATCGTTTCCATTCATTCGGAACAACAATCGCATCGCTCACTAATTCATATTATTCGCTAAGTTCATATTGTTTACCTATTGAAAAAAATCACATACACTATTTCAATAGTTTCTTCACTTCATTCAGAATGACATTGTTTTTTGAAGTGAAACAAAAAATACTTCTCCCACTTAGTGGCGAAAAAGAGAGATTTAAATTCCGTTATTACACAAATAACTCTTCCGTAGTGTTGTAAATAAAGCAAAAAAAAAGACGATTAAAAATAATCGCCTTTTCTTATCTTTTATTCGGATATACTTATAATCGTGTGGGCATTACCAACATCAATAACGATTCATCATCTCGTCCCGGTTTGAGTAGGGTAGCTCTTGTCGGACTCGAAAATGTAAATAAACATTCTTTCATTTCGCCATTGCCTGTTTCGATATGTTGTAAAGCATCGAGTAAGTAGTGATAATTAAATCCTATATCAAAACTTGGTCCCGAGTAATCGCATGCAATACGTTCTTGAGCATTTGAACCCGATTCTTCATCGTTACCTTCAATAATCAATCCTTCGGACGATACATTTATTTTTATTTGATAGGATTTATTATTTGTAAATATGGCTACACGTTTAATTGCCGATATAATCTCTCGTATATTTATAAGTGCTTCCTTATCATTATCCTTTGGGATAACATTTTCATAAGGCGGAAAATTTTCATCAATTACACGAGTAATAAAGGTTGTATTACCCATTGTAAACTCCGCATGCGTGCGTGTAAGCGAAACAATAACATCCGTATCGGCTTTTCTCAATAGCTCGATTGTACGAGCCGGTATGATAACATTCAGATTATTCGGGAATATTTCC
>JALHLL010000135.1 GCA_022844575.1 bacterium | reverse complement strand
AATAATGTCCGACGGAAAACGGAAAAGGTGCAAGGCGACAATCCCGAAACCCAATGGAAAAAAGGTGAAGGCGGCAATAACAAAGGGCGTAAATACAAATCGATAGGTCAATGGCTTAAAGATTTGAGTACATGCCATGATATTCAGGTTGATATTACAAAAAAATATCTTTCGGAGGATGGCAATGAGCAAGTTAAACGTGAATTTTTATCTTTATCGAGCAATGAGCCTTCTAAAACCGTTAGTGCCATTGTTGCTTCGCAGTTAATTGCCGGTGCAATGGAAGGAAATCTCAATTATATAAAAGAACTTTTAAATAGAATGGAGGAAAATTCGGGTGATAATTCCGATACTAAACCCGATGTCGCTCCGCCATTAATTACATTTACCATTACCGATAATGCAAAAGGTTAGTTTTAATACAAAACAATGGCAAACCATTATCAGCCGAAAAAGAAATATCTTTTTTGTCGGCGGCATCGGTAGCGGAAAAACATTTGTCGGTGCTATGTGGCTTTTGCATAAGGCGTGTTTGGTTGGCTCATTGGGTTTTGTTACTGCCCCCGTTGCCGATACCCTCACTAATAGCACTCTCCCCGCTTTAATGAATGCCTGGGCGTATGTCGGAATTTATGAGGGTACCGATTATGTAATCGGCATACGTCCGCCCGCAGATTGGGGTGTTAAACCTTATACGCATCGTAATGGTAAAATTCTTACATGGCGTTGGGGTTCTTATTTAATTCTCGATGGTTCGGATAATTATAATAAACACAGAGGCGTGGAGCTTGATTATATTTATATTGATGAATACAGGGATGTTAAGGATGAGGCATATACCGTTTATGAAGGCAGATTGCGCGGTAAGGCAATTAAATTATTGCAATCGGCAGGAAATACCGATACTGATTATCAGATTTTGGTGACAACTACACCACCGGAAAATATTGCCAAAATTAACCGCCATGCCGGAGATAATACGGAAATTATTTTTTCCACCTCTCTCGAAAATCAGCATAATTTACCTTCGGGTTATATCGAATCGCTCCGTAATAATTATGATGATATTACCTATAGGCGCGAGGTATTGGGTGAAATGCTCGATATTACGGGTTCGAACACCTATTATGCTTTTGATTCCGTTCATAATTGTTTCTCATATTCTTATACTCCGCAGTCGGATTTGATTTTATGTTGGGATTTTAATGCCTCGCCTTTTAAGCCGATGGCAACTATTGCCGTTCAATCCGATAATAATAATAATTTTTATGTTGTTAAGGAATGGATTTATAAGGATAGCAATACATATCAGCAATGCGAAAAAATCCTTGAATTTTTAGTTTCTACAGGATTTAATGCCAATCTTACCATTACGGGCGATTATTCGGGTAATCGCAGGGAATCGAATGCCACGCATTCCGATTATGCAATTATTGAGCAGTATTTATCCCATTATTCGGGATATAAACAAAAATCACGCCCTACTTTATCGGTAAAAGACCGCGTCGCATCGCTTAATGCCATGTTTTATAATGCGGCTCATGAGCGTCGTTTATTTATACATCCCGAGTGTAAAAAATTAATTGAAGATTTGACAAAAACAAAATGGAAAGAAAGCGGTATTGCCCTTGATGATTCCGACCCCGAGCGCACTCATGCGGGCGATGCCCTTTCGTATTTCAGTTATAATTATTTCCCTATTGAACGAAAATCTTTTTCCGTGGAGGTAAAGGGATGACAAATAAAGATACGACCATACGGTTTATTAAAGGCGAAACGCTTTCATTACAATATGCCTTTAGTCAGGATGGCACGCCAATTAATCTTGCAGGTGCAAGTACTTCGGGGCAAATTCGCGATGCAAGAACCGATACGCTTGCAGCAACTTTTTCTATGAGCATTACCGATGCCGCCAATGGCTTGGTAACGGCTACGCTTAGTGCAACCACCTCTGCCACACTCGATGAAAAAACGGAGTATATCTACGATCATATTATTGCCTATCCGAGTGGTACAAAACATGTTTTTGCTCGCGGTAAAGTAATGGTGGAAAGGCGCATTACCCAATGACAACTATTCAAACACAAACGGTGTATGATATTGAGCGTATTGCCGAAAACAGGTATTCCGTGCAGCAAATGCCGCAAACATATAATGTGGCATATACGCCCTTTGCCGTTGTGGCAACAAGCGGCGGCGGCAATACCGATATTGAAAAAATTACCGGCGAGCCGATAAGCGGGCATAAGGCAATATGCGTTAAGGCGGATGGTTTGGTGTATTATGCCGATGCGGATGATGAGGAAACATCGGGGGTGATTGGCATAAGCAGGGCGGCAGCCGGCACAGGCGAATATGTGCCGATACGAACCATAGGCGAATTGCAACATTCGGGGTGGAGTTGGATAGTGGGCGAACCCGTATATGTCGGGCTTACGGGCGGATTAACACAATCGGTAACAGGCGCGGAATATGTAATCATTGTAGGCATAGCAACAGTGGAAGATACAATAAATATAGAAGTTCAACAACCAATTTTTATAGGATAATAGTATGGCGGCAGCAAAATATCTTGCCCTTATTTCAGGCAAATTAAAACAAGTGGCTGCAACGGTAACAAGTGCCGGCGCAGGCGATGACGGTAAAATTGTAGCACTCGATAGTACAGGCAAATTGGATGCAACCGTGCTTCCGGTAGGCATCGGTGCCGATACGAAGGTAATAGTGGCATCGGAAAACCTTTCCGCCGGCGATTTTGTCAATGTGTGGAATGATTCCGGTACTGCAAAGGTTCGGAAAGCGGATGCGAGCAGCACGGCAAAAGAGGCACATGGTTTTGTATTAAGTGCCGTAACCACAGGCAATAATGCCTCCGTTTATCTCGAGGGTACGAATACACAGCTTAGCTCGCTTACCTTAGGCGGATTGTATTTTTTAAGCGGCTCGAGTGCCGGAGCAATAACCACAACCGCACCAAGCACGGCAGGGTATATAGTACAACAGGTAGGTGTTGCATTATCCGCCACCGAACTGAGCTTTGAACCACAACAAACAGTTGAAGTAGCGTAATCACACAAAAGGGAGGAAAAATGGCAACGAAAAAACCTCTCGCCATGTATAATGGCAAGGTTAAGGAACTCCAATCGGGTGATGATGTGGGCGCGAAAGCGGTGATAACACGATATAAGGCATCCCGGGAGTCAGTTACAAGTTCAACAACTTTACAAAATGATGACGACTTTGTTTTCCCTGTCGAGGCGAACAAGACTTATATAATAACGGCGAACATGGCAGGTTCTTCGGCGAATGTGTCAGCGGGTTTTAAATGGAGCTTTACTGTTCCGTCCGGAGCGTCCGGTCGTGCAAATGTAAATAGGGCAGGGGCTACTGATTTCGGCGGAGCAGATGTCGATATGACAACAGGTGGTGGGTCCTTAGTCAATATAAACACGTCACAATTACTTATAATACGCGGATATATTACAATAGGTAGCACCTCCGGTAATGTGGTTTTTCAATGGGCACAACATACAAGCTTCGCAACACCAACCTACTTAGAGAGAGGCTCCATAATGCAATTAACTGAGGTATAGATATGTGGCAATTTATTTGTTTTGATGAAAACGGTGATTACAAATTTATTCACCCCGAATTCGGAACCAACACAGTCGGTACATACAGCGAGGAAAACCCATACGGTGCAACCTCAATCGAGCATGCTATAGAAATTCTGAACGGTCAATAGATAAATATGTACCGCTCGGAACCGCAAATAAAAAATATTTTCCGCTTAATTCGATAATCGAATACATTATGAAAAGTATTAAATCAGAGTCGTATTATACGGCTTCATACCGTGCTTTCGAGCAGGATTTCAGAGTAACATGGGGCAGCACAAAATTCAGCCATGAAATTGATTCGCTCTGTTTTTTTCGTGCTTTAACATGTTGGTATTCTTCTTCGGCGGATGACCTTGATGCACGCCGTGAATTATTATATCGCTTTGCAGAACCGCATTTCGATACATCCGATTCCGCGACCACATTAAACAGATTATACCAGGCATTGCCCGTAAAATCGGGTGGTAAAAGAATTATGCGGAATA
Organism: bacterium; assembly: GCA_022844575.1. GTDB lineage: Bacteria > Bacteroidota > Ignavibacteria > Kapaibacteriales > UBA961 > UBA2353. The sequence goes on along the minus strand of JALHLL010000135.1, from coordinate 5,299 downwards.
TTTGCGGTTTATATAATAAATCGGCAAGAAGGGCTTTCGGTAATTCCGACCAAGCAAGCACGGCAGAGGAAATTTACAAACGCTCCGATGTTGATACGGCAATGAAATCGGCCCATCGTTTTGCACGGCTTACGAATAATTGTATTATTATCCCCGCAATCAGAAACGGTGTATTGGATATTGATATTTTGCCGCCCGATTTATACAGAGTTGTGCTCCATGAAAAAAATTTCCGTGAAGTAAAGGAATTATGGATTCCCGTAAAAAGACATGGCGGAAAAACCGAATTCAATGTATGGACAAAAGAGCAATATTCCAAATGTAATTATAAAGGCGAGCTGATAAGCAGCGAACCGAACAGATATGGCAGAATACCCGTTATATTCGTTCAGCTGGAAAAAGATGCCTCCGATTATTATGGCGGCGGTATGGCGGAATTGATGGAAGCCGAATTGGATAATAATTTCCTGAAATTCATTATTGATAATAATATTGTGTATAGCGCCTTTGCCGTGTGGATTGCAACCAATTTCGGAAAAACGGATTTTACCCTTAGCCCCAATAAAGTAATAATGGTGAATGATGCCGTAAGCGGTGAGGGATTTCTTACGCCACCCACATTACAATCCGTTACGCCTGCCGATACATTCGGGAAATTGGAGGAATTACAAAACCGCAGATATCAGCGTGCATTAAGGGAAATGGGCTTGCCTGCTACGGTATATAGTCCCGATGCAAAGACGGATTCGGGTTATTCCATTTTTATGCAAAGGCAGGAATTAATGGAAATACGCCAAGAAGATGAACCGATATTCAGGCGTGTAGAGCAAGAATTATATGAATTGATTGCCCAAATGGAATTGGCGGATATGGGTGTATTATTACCCCCTGTCTCCGATTTTACGATTGATTATCAGGAGCAAAGTATTGTGCTGGAGCCGCAAAAGGATTTTGAATTAAAAAAGGAAAAACTCGAATACGGAATATTATCGCCTTTGGTTTTTGTAAAAGAACTTGCAGGTATCGATAATCTTAATAGTAATGAGGAAGCTATCGAATATATAAAATCGAATAAACAGCTTTTCCAATCATTACATATGCCCGAAAATAATACGGAAGAACCTTTACCATAATTATTATATACAATGACACAATTACCTACGAACGATCGGGAATCGTTAAATACCGGCAGGCAGGACTTGCCCAATAATAATGCGGTGCCGGACACCGCTGCCCAACTGCATACGCCGGAACAATTAACGGCTATGCTAAAAGCTGCCAGAGAAGAAGCGGCGGCTTACAGAATTAAAGCGCGAGAAAAAGAAGAATTTCGGAAACAAGCCGAGGCAGAAAAAATGGCGGTGATTGAGGCAATGCATCAAAAAGAGGAATACAAAAAATTGTATGAACAAAAAAATCGGGAAATACAAATAATGGAAAATCAATTAAATGAAGCAAAAAAATCGGTGGAAATTCTCAATGTGCAACGTGAAGAAAGACACAAAACTTTATTGGCACATTTTGCACCGGAGCAACAAAAACAATTTAAGGATTTTACATTAGAACAATTGGAAACCGTGTTTACCGCTTTTCGTGCGCCGCAACAAAGCCAAGGCACGGAACGCACAACCGGACAGCAAACACGCCAAACCGTGCCCTCTATGCCTTTTACCGTGCAAAATGCCGATGCCATTCATGCTCTTGCGCATGTATTCGGAGGATAATTTCCTCAAAAAAAATATTCACCATAATTAAAGGATAATTATAATGGCAGACATGCAATTAACAACCGATTTTTCCAATGGAGTACGATCGGTACAAGAAGTTTATGATATGCTTATAGCCAAACAGCCGATTTTACTTTCATTAGTACGGCGCGGGGCTAATGCACTTGCAACAAAAGAAGAATGGGTGGAGGATACGCTTGATACCGCTACCACCACGATTGCTTCATTCGATACATCAGGAACAGGCACGGGAATAAATGTGGCTTCCACCACAGGAATGGTTGCCGGACAATTATTACGTTTTGAATCGAGTGGCGGAGCTGACCGCGGCGAAATTGTAAAAATCGCTTCGGTGGATTCGGCTACCGATTTAACGGTGGTGCGTTTATTCGGCGGAAATCCGGGTTCGGCGGTAACATTACAAACGGGCGATATCGTTATTTCGGTTTCAAAACCCGTAGGCGAAGCATCGGCAGCAACGGCATTGGCAGGAGCCGAGCCGAGTATTTCATTTAATTATACGCAAATTTTCGACCGCACGGTATTATTAAGCCGTACATCACAACAGGTGCGCCAATATGGTGCGGCTAATGCAATGGCTTATCAGGCGGAAAGAAAATTATTGGAAATTCAGGCGGAAGTAAATAATCAACTTATCTGGGGCGAAAAAGAATTACGCACATCATCGAATAAAGGTGCATTCGGCGGAATACTTTCTTTTTTACGCGGCGGAAATGTTGATACAACAGGCGGCTCATTAAGTGCAACCATTATTAATAATATGTTGGAAAGTATTTATGCCGATGGGGCTGCCTCCAACGATTATGTAATATTGTGCAATACAAATCAGGCACGCAGAATTTCCGGATTTAATACATCGGGCAGCAATCCTATGGTAATGGTTCCGCAAGGCACAACAACCGCAGGCGGCTATATTTCCCAATTTATCGGTAATCTTCCGGTGGCAAATGGCAGTTTTACGGCACGTGTGGTTGTGGAGCCCAATTTCCCAAAAGATAAAGTGGCACTTATTGATATGAACCGTATTGAAGTTGCGTATTTGCAAGATTTTAATGTAAAAGATGCAACACCTGCCGGAGCCGATTATAATGCACAGCGTATTTTGGGTGAATTGACCGTAAGAATAAAAGACGGACAAAAAGCCCATGCGCTTGCTACGGGATTAACCGTATAAGGAACTATAATGGCACAATTTAAGGGTACACTTTCCGATAAACAGAGCTTTGCATTTAATGGCGCGGGTTATCGCTCCGGTGCTGACGGCTGCTTTTATACCGACAATGAGGAAATAATTTCTTTTTTAAGGGAAAGTCCGTTTTGGGAAGAAATAAAATCAATAAAAAATGCCAAATCAGACCATAAAAGCGCAAAAGCGTAAGTAATGTATCGAATAGACCATACTGCTCACACGGAAACCGATTCGGAATAATTATACTTATCGTATTATATACAAGGAATACACAATGACTTTTGATGAATTAAAAGCCGATACGCATTATATGAGACAAGGCAATGATGATGATTTGCCACCCCATGTATATTCCGATGAACACTTGGAACAGTTAATGTACGATACGGCAAAAAATGCACTAAAGCTCGATTTGCTTGCGGCTTTGCAATTAACGGAAGCAACAGGCACGGAAACACTTAATGCCATAACGGATAAAAATCAATTACGGCTTTCGATAGCATTGGCTAATAAACAGTTGGAGATTTTTTTTCTTAATAATGACCGTGGCGAAAGAGTAAAATATCAGTATTACAGCCGTGAATACAATTCCGCACGCAATACATTCGGCTCTCTCGGTATAGGAACAACCGCCTCGGCGGGAATTATGATTCAACACTTTAAGCGATAATATGGCAGAGTACGGCAAACAATTACAGGAAATAATTCGGAAAAAAATGTCGGGAATCATTCCTGAAATGGTGGAAAAATCCGCCACCGTACACAATAAAACGCTTGCAGTGATAAACGGAATACGGAATATTATTGAGGAAGAAAAACAAAAAAATGCTTTGCTTACGGAAAAGAAATCGAATTATGGAAAAACCGCAACAAACCTGCGCCGAACAATAAGAGCATATGCTCAAAGAGTAAGAAGTATCGGTAAAAAGGAAGATTCGGTTACCAGCATAATAAACAGCAAAAGTCGTATTGAAAAGGGCTCGCAAGCATTGCGGCTTTTGCTTACGATTTCCTATGCGGAAAAAGGTAATGCCCAAGCAAACATATCGGAAGATATTTTACGCGGAAAAAACGGCAATCGTATTAAACAACTATGGAATAATACACAATAATGGAACAGAACACGGAAACAAAAACACCCGCCATGGCATTGCGCGAACTGATAACGGCTGCCTTTGCCGACCATGTAAACGAAAACATGGAGATTCGCACCATAATAGGCGGTGATTTATCGGACTTTATCGAAACAACCAAAAGCAATATTCTCAGCATAATGATTGCCTATAATTCATTTACCGTGCAAGGATGGTTTGCCGATGGTTCGGAAAGCGAAACCGAACAAACATATAGTGTATTCCTGCGAACAAAAACCGGAGATATAAGCGAATATATTCGGATGATTCGTAATAGATTGAATAATTCCGACCGTGAATACACCGATATTGACGGAACGCCCTATGCCCTCAGTTTAATGGGCGGGCAAGCAATACGCCATGAAGGCACAAGCATATTCGAAATGATATTTAATGTAAAGTAAATGTATTTATTACACCCGTGATACATACACAAGAAAAACAATAATTCACCATATTATTAAAAGGATACAATTATGGCACAATCAGGTGCAATTAACGTAACGGATTTGTTTGCTTTAAATAGCGGACATACAACGGTAGTTACTTCCGATAGTACAACACTTTTACCTACGGGTACGGCGGCAACTGCGGTAGCCAATCGCGCATTTCGCTTAAATAAATCATTCGGAATTACGCGCGATGTAACGGCAAATGGACAGGGACGTAAATATACATATGACCAAGAGCAAGGCGGCGATAAATTTCTGCGCCTAATTGAAGCATATGTAGGTACGGAAGATCAGGATTCGGCGGCGGAATATTATGCCAATGGCGATGCAGCCGATGCGATTGAATCAGCCGCAGGAACAAATGATTTGCTTCATGTACTCTATTTGGTTGCAGATGTGGATGACCCCACAAAAATTATCGTCGAATTTTCCGTCGGTAATTTTTCCGGCGATTCGGGTTCAACATCACATAAAAAAGGCGAACGCATTAAACCGACAGCCGTATTTAATTCCAAAAAATCGAAAGCATCGTTTACGATTGATAAAGATATTCTCGATCCGGCAATCGTAACTGTGCCCGGTAGTGATTTGACATATCCGGCCGATAAACAATTTTACCGTGTGCTTATAACAAAAGCATAAAACACATTCTCAAATAAGGGGCGGAAATAAAAGTCGCCCCTACTTTAATACATAAAAAATATACTCGGAGAATAAACAATAATGGCAAAGAATATAAAAACATCGGCTTCCACCCCATCATTAAAGGAATACCCG
>JALHLL010000134.1 GCA_022844575.1 bacterium | reverse complement strand
ATGTAGTGCCGAATACAATAAACGGGTACTATATTGTAACAATTCAAGCATCGGGCAATACATATTCTTACCCGATACTAATAGCACAGTAAATATCCTGCTTCTTTTCCGTTAGAACCCACCATGAATATTTTTATACTCGGAATTGGTAAAACCGATTTTTCTTTTGTTCGTGAAGGAATGAGCGAATATGAAAAAAGAGTATCGCGTTATAATTCATGTACGATTAACTTTATTCCCGATATTAAAAATCAAGCAACGCTTCCTTTCGATGAAATAAAAAAAAGAGAAGGTATTTTATTGTTGAATGAAATTCAAAGCTCGGATTATGTTGTATTGCTTGATGTAAAAGGTAAACACTATAGCTCCGTAACATTTGCCGATTTTATTAATAAAAGAATGGTAAGCGGTGTAAAAAGGGTGTGCTTTGTTATAGGTGGTGCTTATGGCTTTTCCGATGAGGTATATGCACGGGCTCAAGAAAAAATCTCACTTTCTTCAATGACCTTTTCTCACCAAATGGTTCGGTTGATATTTCTGGAGCAATTATACCGCGCTTTTACAATTTTACGCAATGAGCCATATCACCATGAATAAAAAGAACTAGTATTTGTTAAGAAATTGCGTAAGACTTTCCTCCGCCGGAATGGAAAGTTTTTTACGAACATTATACCGATGGTTTTCAACGGTACGTTCGCTTACGGAAAGTAATTCGGCAATTTGAATGGATGTTAAACCGCTGCGTATAAGAATGCTTACCTTGCATTCCATTTTAGAAAGAGAAGGGAAATCTTTTCTTAGATTTTTCTCAAATTCGGGGTTGATATGCTCGAATAATTCCTGATATTTTTCCCATGATTCTTTGAGAAGAGTACTTTCCTTTAAGGCGGTGCGGACAGCCCTTACTATATTTTCCGCCGTATCCAATTGATGAATTGCCTTATATATTTGTTGTTTAAGTTCGGTAATAGCTTTTGCTTGTTCTAACAGTGCTGTTGATTTCATAACTAATTCTTTTTTTGTAAATAACAAGTCGGTATTAAGCTGCTCATTTGTTAATTGAAGTATTTTTGTTTCTTTTTCTTTTAATTGTACTTCATACCGTACTTCCAATTCTCTTAATCGTTGTAGGGAAGTTTCATTGAGAATCTTATCGGCTAATTCACGCGCTTGTATGGCATATGTATAAGCATTGTTACAATCTCCCCATTCATAAAATACCTTTGCTTTATCATCGAGTATTGCACTATGGAAATGATCCATCTTATGCACTTGTGCATAATTCTCTGCGGAATTGAAATAATCTTTAGCTCTTTCAAAATCATTGTTTTCAAAGTTTTTGTCGGCATATAACAAAGCTAATTTTAAACATGCTATTGCCTCGTTCTTCTTATCATTTCTACCTCTGAAAAGTTCAAGAGATTGTAACAAACTTTCTTGGGCCTCATCGTATTCTTTTATTCGGTAATAAGCATCACCTAAAGCGGCATTTACAATCGGAAGTATATCGAGATGATTATTCTCGCCAAGTATCTTCTTTGCATATTCCAATTCTTCAATTTGTTCTTTATGCTTTTTTTGTCGGGAGTAAATTGTCGCCAAACGGAAGGAGGTTTCCCCCAGAGTTCTTAAATCATTATTCTGTAGAGCAACTCCTTTACACTTGTTTGAGTATTCGAATGCTTTTTCAAATTGCTCTAAACTCAAATACACGTTCACAAAACCCGATAGAATCGCCATCTCTACACGAAAAGTTGTAGGATGCATATTGAAGTTTTTTTGTGCCTCAATTAAATGTTCGAGTGCTAAAAAATAATTATTCCTATGTAGTGCAATAATCTGTAGATCTATCAGTAATCCTTGATAGTAAAAGAATTTTTCTAATTCTATGAGAGTGGGTGAAATATTAGTAAGCCTCTTTTCTGCTGACTCGAAGTGACAAATTTTTATTTCATATTTAGCAATTATTTGCTCACTCAGAACTATGAACTCCTTATTTGTTGAGTTATACGCACAAGAAACTAAGAGATCACTATATAAAATAAACTCTGAAATTTCTTCTGTAAACAGAAGTGCATAAGAGTAATGTAGCAATGCGTTTAAGAAGACAGATGGTATGACGTTTTCTTTATCAATACCATCCGTCATATAGAGTTTTACCAAGGTGTTAAGAGGCTTTTCTAACTTTTCTTTAACAACTTTTGGGTTTTCGTATAATTGGGTATCTAAATAAGACAATGTTTGGCTTAAAACTTCAAGAATGTTGTTCATATAATTGAATAGAATATTCTACTGTATCACACCATAACACTAACTTACATATAAGTACGTAACAATCACTCACCAGAAATGCTATGGCGGAACAGTGCCGGATATTTGGAAATCCCATAATGTTGCATTGCTACTGTTTGCTACTAATTCTATATGCCTGTTAGCATTTATAAATAGATATGTACTCAAATGAAGATTTTGTATTCTGTACTTCACCGAAGTTCCTATGATGTGTGGTTCAAATACCCATTTATTAAAAGCTGTTGGTTCGCCAGAAAGATCACCGACCACATTATTAGGATATACGCCTAAGAAAGTTTCGTCACCATTACGGAGTTGATATGCACCAAGCGTTGGTAAATATATTATCTCCCAACTCTGAGCAAGTGCTTCCATAGAGTTTACATCTGTTGCTATTGAGTTGACAGATGCTTGTCTTCTTGGTTGGCACTCTAAGAAATCCGCTTCGTTAAAAATAAGACTAAATGTAGTTGCTTGCCCGCCACTAACATATGGCGGTGGTGTTGGTGGTGTAGTGCTTAAAGGAAATGTGTTGCCATCACCACCCAATGTGATGCCATCATCACCCAATGTGTTGCCATCACCATAAGTGCTATAGGTACGATTCGAAGCAGAGCGGGCATCCCCGTAGTAAACTTCGTAAGCTGATTTAGAATTAGGACAGATTCTAACTTTTCCGTTACCTAAATCTTTAAATACAGATATAATGCTTTCATCTTCAGACATGAATCCTCCAAAAAATAAAAAAAACATCAATTATTCACCTAGGTTTGAATAATTCGCTTGCAAACTTAGGGTATTGTTAAAGCCGTTCGGTACTCAAAAAGTACTCAATTTATTTTATGAGTTTTTAAGGGCTAGAAAACCTTATTTACAAAAAATTTTGGTTTGTATTATTTCTTTATCGTATATTTGCGATGAACGATGAAAGAGCAACATGTCAACACATAAAAAAGAAGAGTTTAGCGATGATGAACGCCGTCTTGCGGAATTAGCAAAGGCATTATCACATCCTGCACGTATAGCCATTTTAAGGATTTTGGCTCAGAAGAAATCCTGTATCTGCGGAGAGATTGTTGATGTACTGCCTTTGGCACAGGCAACAGTTTCGCAGCATTTAAAAGAGTTAAAAAATGTCGGTTTGGTGAAGGGTACTATTGATGGACCGCGTTCATGCTATTGCCTTAACCCTGAAGTTGTAAAAGAGTTAATGAGTATAACGGGAATTTTACATGAATTCCTCGTTCAAAATAATTCACAAAGTTGTTGTTAAACGTATATTTGGAGTCACAATGGAAAACTCTGAAAACCTAAAAACTTTGGTGCGCGAAAAATATGCCGCCATTGCAGAACAGTCGAAAACCGAAAATGCCGCATCATGTTGTGGTGTCGGTGGTTGCTCGACTATTGATTATAGCGTTATGTCGGATGATTATTCGGTAACGGATGGCTATGTACCCGAAGCGGATTTGGGTTTGGGCTGCGGAATCCCGACGGAATTCGCACAAATTCAAAAAGGTAATATTGTACTTGATCTCGGTTCCGGTGCAGGTAATGATTGTTTTGTTGCGCGGGCATTAACGGGCAGCACCGGAAAAGTAATCGGTGTGGATATGACCGAAGCAATGATTGAAAAAGCACGTACCAATGTTGAAAAATTGGGCTTTAATAATGTTGAATTTCGCCTTGGCGATATTGAAAAATTACCTGTCGCGGCTGAAACGGTTGATGTAATTATAAGTAATTGTGTTTTGAATTTAGTTCCCGATAAAAAGAAAGCATTTGGCGAAATGTTTCGCGTATTAAAAAAAGGCGGACATTTTAGTGTCTCCGATATAGTTCTGAATGGAAATTTACCGGAAGCAATTCGTTCTGCTGCAGAGATGTATGCGGGCTGTGTTTCGGGTGCAATTCAAAAAGAAGAGTATATACAATTATTAGAAAAAGTCGGTTTTAGTAAAGTTACCGTGCAAAAAGAAAAAACAATTACTCTACCCGATGAAATTTTATTACAGTATATGAATAAAGATGAAATTTCCGCATTCAGAAATTCAGGAAATTCACTAAGCAGTATTACGGTTTATGGAGAAAAGTCGGAAGCATGTTGCTCCGGTGATTGTTGTAATTAATATCTTTTCTATGGATAAATATCGCATTTTATTTGTGTGCATACATAATAGTGCACGTAGCCAAATGGCGGAAGCTTTGGCTAATAATCTTTTTGGCGATGTTTGCGTGGCGGAGAGTGCCGGTATTGAACCCGGCACTCTCAATCCGCTTGCAGTATCTGCTATGGCTGAAATGGGGATAGATATTTCCCTTAAAAAAACACGCGGAGTTTTTGATTTATACACAAGTGGTGAGCGTTACGATTATGTTGTTACTGTTTGTGATGAAGCAAGTGCCGAACGATGTCCCATTTTTGCAGGTGTTACCAAACGTTTGCATTGGGGTTTTGTTGACCCTTCAAGTTTTATTGGCGATAGCGAAGAAAAATTGCGCAAAACCATAGAAGTTAGGGATGAAATACAAAAGAAAATTACGGAATTTTGTGAGAGTTTAATACCTATAAATGAAGCATAATAATAAGAATTTATCGTTCCTGGATAGATACCTCACGTTGTGGATTTTCTCTGTAATGTTTATGGGTATAGGTATTGGATATTTTTTCCCGCAATTATCTTATTCTTTGGAACAGTTACAAACAGGTACAACGAATATTCCGTTGGCTATAGGACTTGTTCTGATGATGTTTCCGCCGCTAGCAAAGGTTCGTTATGAGGAATTACCGTCAGTATTTGCAAATAAAAAAATCTTGGGATTATCGCTGTTACAAAATTGGATAATAGGTCCCGTATTGATGTTTGTGCTTGCTATTATTTTTCTTTTCGATAAACCGGAATATATGACGGGTCTGATGCTTATAGGCATTGCTCGTTGTATTGCTATGGTAATTGTGTGGAATGATTTGGCAGAAGGCGATACGGTATATGCAGCAGGTCTTGTTGCATTTAATAGTATTTTCCAAGTTTTATTCTATACCGTATATGCTTGGTTTTTTATCACCGTACTGCCACCACTTCTCGGATTTTCGGGTTATAATATTACAGTATCTGTGGGTGATATAGCACAAAGTGTAGGCATATATTTAGGTGTTCCGCTTCTTATGGGTTTTATTGTGCGTAAAATCTTTATAAATGTTAAAGGCGAAGAGTGGTATAAAACATATATCATACCTAAAATTTCGCCTATTACACTTATTGCTTTGCTCGTAACCATAATACTTATGTTTATGCTGAAAGGACATACGCTTATTACCATTCCTTTCGATGTGTTTCGTATAGCACTCCCCTTAACGGCATACTTTGCCATTATGTTTCTTGCAGCATTTTACCTTTCCAAAAAAGCAGGGGGTACTTATGAAAAAAGTACAACACTTGCCTTTACGGCTGCCGGTAATAACTTTGAACTTGGGATTGCCGTTGCGATAGCCGTATTCGGTTTACACTCGGGTGCTGCTTTTGCTGCTGTCGTAGGCCCACTTATCGAGGTGCCTGTGTTAATACTCTTTGTGCAATATGCTCTAAAACGTAAAGCTCTATTCGCATAAGATGTAAAGCGGAGGATTTTTTCCTCTCTTCAGAATATCGGTTCTGCAATAATCCTAACCTTCTGTTCGTTACACGGCTGTTTTTGTTTATTCATACACATCATATATAGTTAGAGGAGACGGAGCATGGAAACGCAAGGGCAACATGTGGAACAATTTGCCTATAAGGCGGAGATGCAGCAATTATTGCATCTCATTATCCATTCGCTTTATACGCATCCCGAAGTATTTTTACGGGAGCTTATTTCCAATTCATCCGACGCATTAAATAAAGTTCGTTTTCGCAGTCTTACCGATACACCCTTAGTATCGGCGGAAGCGGAACTTTCGGTTCGTATAACTACCGATAAAGACAATTCAAAGCTCATAATAGAGGATAGCGGTTGCGGAATGAGCCGTGAAGAATTGATAGAGAACTTGGGTACGGTAGCCAAGTCCGGCACATTGGAGTTTTTGCAAAAAGTACGTGAGGGCAAACAAAGTACCGAGGGCGATTTAATCGGTCAATTCGGAGTTGGGTTTTATTCCGTGTTTATGGTTACCGATGAGGTAATTGTAGAAACACGCAGTGCCGACCCCGATGAGAAAGCATGGAAATGGACTTCCGGCGGTGAGGGTACTTACACTATAGAGCCGAGCGATAAGGAAACAAGGGGTACAAGTATTACCTTTGTTTTGAGAGAAGAACATAAGGAATTTGCAGAGGATTATCGTATTCAATCCATAGTGAAAAAATATTCCAACTATGTGGATTTTCCGATTTATGTAAACGATGAAAAAGTAAATTCCGTAACCGCATTATGGCACAAAAAAAGTGCGGATATTACCGAAGAAGAACTGGAAGAATTTTACAAATTCGTTACGAATGATTTTGATAAACCGCTTGGACATATCCAGCTTTCACTTGAGGGGGCGGTTGAATTTAAGGCATTATTGTTTATTCCGTCGGTTGCTCCGGCACAAATGTTCCGTGATATGGAGGAACGTTCGGCTAATCTATATGCCAATAAAGTGCTTATTCAGCAGCATTGTAAAGACTTACTTCCCGAGTATTTACGTTTTGTACGTGGTGTGGTAGATACTCCCGACTTGCCGCTTAATGTGTCGCGCGAGGTAACGCAAAATAGTCCTGTCATGGCAAAAATTCGTTCTGTTATTACAGGTAAAGTATTGGGATTATTGGAAGATTGGGCACAAAACGATACCGAAAAGTATAACACCTTTTATAAAAATTTCGGTATGATGCTTTTGCTTGGTATTAACAATGATTATGCAAACCGTGAACGACTTATAAAATTATTACGGTTCTCAACATCATTAACGGAGAACGATACAAGAATTTCTCTTGCCGATTATGTCGGAAGGATGAAAACCGACCAAAAAGAGATTTATTATATCTCTGGTGATAATAGGGCACAATTACTCGGTAGCCCGAATATTGAATATTTCGTTAAAAATAGTTTGGAAGTATTATTATTAACCGACCCCGTTGAAGTATTTACCGCACCCTATATAGGTGAATATGAAGGAAAACGTTTAATAGCTGCCGATAAAGCCGAATTACCGAATGAGAATGATACAACTGATGAGAATAAAGCCGAAAATGAAACATCGTTATTGGGAATGTTTAAGGAAATTTTGGGCGATAAGGTAGAGGATGTACGTTTATCAAAACGTTTGGTATCATCGGCAGTGGCATTGGTGGCGGGTAAACAAGGCTTAGACCCCCACATGGAAAAGATGATGAAAATGATGGATAAAGATTTTGCTCCAACAAAAAAAGCATTGGAAATAAATCCCGATCACCCGCTTATTCATAATCTTACCACATTGGCGGAAAAAGATAAGGATAATGTTTTGGTTAAGGATGCGGTACAGCAATTATATGATGCAGCTTTATTACTTGATGGCGGTTTAACAAATCCTACGGATTTTATCAATCGTATGACTAATTTTATGGCTAAGGCAACTTCGGTGTAAACTGAATTTGTTCAATATAAAAACATCTAAAACAAGAAAGCCGAACAATAGTTCGGCTTTCTCTTTTATGTTAATATCGTGTAGGTAATGAACAATAAACTACGAAAATTTATTTGGGCTTACGCAACTTTTTCAATTTCTCGAATAAATCTATTTCCTTCGTTGATAATTGAGTTGGTATCTGAATTATAAGGCGTATATACAAATCGCCGAATTCACCTTCAATTCCATGTTTCGGCATGCCCAGCCCTTTTAATTTTTTTATGGTTCCCGATTGTGTTTCGGCAGGGATGGTCATTTTTATCGTACTTTTTAATGTACGTATTGAAATTTCACCACCAAGAATAGCCGAATAAAGTTCTACAGGTACATCGGCTTCCAAATCATTTCCGGTTCTTTTGAAGACCGGATGTTGTGATACATTCACGGTTAAAAAAACAGTACCTATATCCGGTTTATTCGATTGGACTTTTAATTTCTGCCCGTCTGCTATACCCGGTTTTATTTTTATATCTATTGATTCTTTTCCGACCGTTATCTTCACCGTTTTTCCCGTATATGCTTCATCTAATGAGAGCGTAATGGAAGCATTGGTTTCTTTCGGCACGGTACGTGTTCTCTGTCCGGTTTTTGTTCCTGCTTTGTTTCCGAACATATTTTCAAAAAATTCGGAAAAATTGCTTCCACTTATATCTTCTTCTTGAGTGTTTTTTTCGCCGTTTTTACGAGTAAAATCCGACCAATCGCCCCATTTGAAATCATCGCGCGGCGTCGAAGTCGAGGGATTGGGAGATTGTTGAAAATTACGCCAATTTGAACCCAATCGATCGTATTTTGCTCTGCTTTCCGGTTTGCCTACTACATCGTATGCTTCGTTGATTTCTTTGAACTTCTCCTCAGCTTTTTTATCGTCAGGATTACGATCGGGATGATATTGTTGTGCTAATTTCCTATATGCACTTTTTATCTCGTTGGCAGTTGCGGTTTTTTGAACACCAAGTATTTTGTAATAATCTTTTTGACTCATTGTAATGTATGTAACCGTTACAAATAATAATGGTGATAATATTTCCCTTTATAATACTCTTCAGGAGATCTTATTTCTGAACAGAGATATTCGTACAATATATAGACGTTTTACTTACTCTTCTGTTGATAATTTATTCACTTGTTTATCAATTTCTACGGGATAATTCCCCGTGAAGCAGGCATTACAATATGATATGCCTTCGGAATGAGGCACGGACTCCATCAATCGTTCCACAGATAAATAACGAAGCGAATCGACACCTAACTCTTTTCCTATTTCTTCTTCATTGGAATGATGGTTTGCAATGAGTTCCGTATGACTCGGAAAATCCATTCCGTATTGACAAGGATGAGTAATAGGGGGGGAGGTAATTCGCATATGTACTGCCGCAGGTGATGCTTCTCTAATTAACTTTACCAATGCCTTCGATGTAGTGCCTCGGACAATGGAATCGTCAACAACAATTACATTACGGTTTTCGATTACCCCTCTCACCACATT
>JALHLL010000133.1:5593-9432 GCA_022844575.1 bacterium | reverse complement strand
ATATTTCATGAAAAACTCCTTTAAGTTCTATACAAATCTAAATATAATTACCTGATAATTAACAAGTTAATTTATAGAACCGCCCTATATTATAATCAGATATAAAACGTTCGGTAATAAACGGAGTCATTGATAATACTTTATGTTTAAAGAGATTTTATCTGTTTCTTCTAATAAACTTGTGGACTTCCACAACTATAATAATAGAAAAAGAAACTATAAAACATAATGCCCACTCACTGATAGTAAGTGGTGTTGTGCGCAACAAATCATTCATAATGGGAATATGAATTGCAAAAAGTTGTAAGAGTAAAGCCATACACATTATACCCATCAATAACTTATTACTGCCAAGTCCGATATTATGAAGTTTATTGCCATTTTTTTTATGGAAGGTAAAGAATAACGATCTATCAGCCGAACGGGAGTTCTGCACATTCCATATTTGAAATAATGCGAGGGTACAAAAAGCTAATGTTTGTGATTTCTGATGTGAATAATCATTATAAACATGAGAATATAAAAACACTCCTAAAGTACCTACCATCATCAAAATACCTGAAACAATTATTCTTTCGATAACCAAAGCAGTAATTAAGGAACTATTCTTCTGTCTGGGTTTATGTAACATTACATTTCCATGTTCTTTTTCAAAAGCCAGCGGAAAAGTTGAAGTACCGTCTGTTACCAAATTCACCCATAATAAATGAACCGGTAATAATGGTAAATGCAACCCTGCAAAAACACTTGTCGCTATTGTTAATATTCCGCCGAAACTTGTGGATAGAACATATAGAAGAATATGTTGTAGATTTTGCACAATAGTTCTTCCCCTTCTTATGGCTTGAACAATTGTCGAAAAATTATCATCGAGAATCACCATGTCTGCAGCTTCTTTGGCGACATCAGAGCCACTACCCATTGCAACCCCTATATCCGCACTTTTTAGAGCAGGAGCATCGTTCACACCGTCACCGGTCATTGCCACAATATTACCTGTTTGCTGCAGTGCATTTACGATTCTTAATTTATGATGCGGGGCGACACGAGCAAAAACATCCGTTTTTTGCACGGCATCTCTTAAATTATCATCATTCAGTTCTTCAATTTGAACACCGGTAAGTGAAGAGATATTATCTCCTGCAATTCCGGCTTGTTTTGCAATGGAAATAGCGGTTTGTCTATGGTCGCCGGTTATCATAACAACTCGTACACCAGCTTTATGACATTCGTGAACGGCATTTACCGCTTCTTCCCTTATGCTGTCCTCAATAATCACAAAACCCGAAAATGTAAGTCCGGCTAATGTATTCAGTTCTACGGTACTATTTGTTTGTGTCTGCGCAAATGCTAAAGCCAATACTCTGAAACCTTGCCCGGCAAAGGAATGCGCTATACCTGATAAATGTTCGGTTGTAATTGCTAATATTTCACCTTGATTACCAATCATACTGGAGCAACGCGGCAATAATGTTTCCGGTGAACCCTTTACTACTGTCAGTCGTTCATTAAGAGTGTTGCACGCTAAAGCAACCATTAACCGATGTTCAGATTCGAAAGGGATAATAACGGAAGTATTCCATTCCGTGATTGGGAAATTTGCCTTATGGCCGGCAATCATCAGAGCAGCTTCAGTCGGATCGCCTGTAAAGGTAAATACATCATTATTATATTGCAGCGATGTTTCAGTACAAGTTGATGCAATGAGCAAGGCATAATCTGTATCGGGTAATGTATTATACGATATGATACTCTCGTTTTCATCGAAGCATTTCCCATTTGTTTCATAACCTGAACCTGAAAAAGAATAAAATTTGTCATTTATCCACAAATGTTTTACAAACATTTGATTTTTCGTAATGGTTCCTGTTTTATCTGTACAAACTATATTGGTGGAGCCGAGGGTCTCAACGGCTGCAAGACGACGTACAACAGCTTTATAACGTGCCATTTTATACACACCTACGGTTAAAGCTATAGTAACCGAGACCGGCAATCCCTCAGGTATTGCGCTTACCGCCAAGCCAATGGCAGTGAGCAGCATGTCTTTAGCACTTATTCCCTGTAAATATCCTATACAAAATATTATAAGGATTATAATTCCTATTATTACACTTAATTTTTTTCCGAATTGAGCTATTTGAATTTCAAGAGGGCTTTCGGTAATTTCGGCTTCGATAATATTATTCGAAATTTTACCTATCTCAGTTTTCGTCCCTACCGCCGTAACCACGGCAACACCTCTGCCACGAACCACAATCGTTCCGCTGAATACCATATTGATACGGTCTCCGATTATAGCACTTTCAGCAATTGTCGTATTGTGGAGTTTTGTTACTGTCAATGATTCGCCTGTTAAAAGGGATTCATCAATCGTAAGATTATAAGTATCAATTAAACGACAATCAGCAGGAACTCGTACGCCGCTTTCCAACATCAGAATATCGCCGCATACCAATTCATTTGCGGGAACAGTGTAAACAGCTTTATCTCTTAACACACGAGCTGTCGGGGATGTCAGTTTTTTTAGTGAATTAAGTGCTCCTGCAGCACGTTGTTCTTGTATAAAACCAATAAAAGTGTTGAGAAGAATAACAGAACAAATTACAAGGGTATCGGTAACTTCGGCAATGAGTAAATTAATACTTGCAGCAACAATCAGAATATAAATAATCGGATTATTAAACTGACGAAACAGCATCCTTATAGATGATTCTTTTTTTACGGTAAATAATTCATTTGTCCCGTATTGCAATCGTCTTTTCGGTATCTCGGAAATAGATAACCCCTCATCACCATTAACGGTGAATAATTCAAGTACGGAATTTACCGACTGAGAATGCCAGTTATTCATATTCATATCGCGAGAAAATCCACTTAGGTCCTTTATTTCAGTAATTCAAAGTTTCCTCAATTACTTTTTGCAAATTTTCTGCATTTGGTAATACTGCTTTTTCTAATGTCGGCGCAAAAGGTGTCGGAGAATCATAAGCGGCTACTCGTTTTATAGGAGCATCTAAATATTCAAATGCTTTGTCTGCAATCCTTGCAGCAATCTCTCCTCCAAAACCTCCGGTTAATGATGCTTCATGTACAATAATAACTTTACCCGTCTTTTTTGCCGATTGAAGTACGGTTTCTTCATCGAAAGGAACTAAAGTACGAATATCAATTACCTCAATGGAATATCCTTTTTCATCATGAAGTTTTTGCGCTGCTTCCAAGGCAAAATGTACTGCACTCCCATAAGAAATTACGGAACAGTCATTACCTTCACGCACAATTCTTGCTTTACCTAATGACACTATATATTCGCCTTCGGGTACTTCTTCCTTAATTTTTCTATAAAGACCTTTATGTTCATAAAAAACGACAGGATTATTATCACGAATGGAAGCTATCATCAGGCCTTTTGCATCGGCAGGAAAAGCCGGACAAACTACTTTTACACCGCTTGCATGAGCAAACCATGCCTCAGAGTTACGCGAATGAAACGGGTTTGCACCAACTCCACCGCCCGAGGGTCCGCGAACAACCATCGGCACACCCATATTCCAACGATAAGCAGTAGTTCCTGCCACATTTACTATCTGATTAAAGCCACATGTAACAAAGTCCATGAATTGCATTTCGGCAACAGGTCGCATTCCATTAAGGGCTGCACCGATAGCAGCACCTACAATAGCAGCTTCCGAAATCGGAGCATCCACAATACGTTTTGAGCCGAATTCCTCAATAAAACCCTTTGTTAACTTAAAAGCTCCCCCGTATGTACCTATATCTTCCCCCAGCATAAATACACTCGGATCATTCCGCATCTCATATCGTAAACCGTCGGC
>JALHLL010000133.1:0-5583 GCA_022844575.1 bacterium | reverse complement strand
CCTCTAAATAAGTCATTATAGCCATAATATTTTTTATCTATTTTTTCTTATATAATAATTAGTCAACGAATACCGATTTATACCCTTCGTCCGCATTTGGAAAAGGTAATTCAACAACATAATCTATTGCTGCCCTTAGTTCTTCAATAATTGAAGTACGTAAATCCGATATTTGTTTTTCAGTCATAATTCCCTGCTCAATAATAAATTGTTCATAACGAATTACCGGATCTTTTTTCTGCCATAATTCTAATTTTTCTTTGGGTACATAAAAGAAATCATCATGTTCGGCATGACCACGCATACGCATTGTAACACTTTCAATGAGTGTAGGCCCATTTCCTGCTCTTGCATTCTCAATTGCATTCTTGCATGTTTCATATACCAACTCCACATCAGTTCCATCTATAGTAATGCCGAAACACCCGTAACCGAGAGCCCTATCCGATAGTTTCTCGCAAGCATACTCAACGGATGAGGGAGATGAATAAGCATACTGATTATTCTCAATAATCAATATCATGGGCAATTTTTGAACGGCGGCAAAGTTTATCCCTTCATGGCTCTCCCCTGTCTGAATGCCTCCATCTCCGATATATGTCATCGTTACTATATTCTCGCCGCGCATTCTTGCAGCCATCGCAAAACCTGCCGCTACCGGTATCATTGCCCCCAAATGCGATATATTACCGTAAATTCTTTTCTCAGTATCTGCATAATGCCCAGTCCCGTCCGTACCGCGCATCATGCTTCCTTCTCGTGCAAGTTGGTTTATTAATAAGGTTTGGGTATCCTGTCCGAATACATAATGTCCTCCTACATTCCGGTGCATAGGAAAAAGCACATCTTCTTTTCCCATAGCTGATGCACTGCCTACTGCTGTTGCCTCATTACCTATTTGAGAATATACACCACCGAAAGCCCTACCTTGCCTATTCAATCTCTGCATTGCATAATCGTACTCACGTGCTCTAATCATGTTGGTAAGCAGATCAATTCTCTGCTTATCGTTTAACAAAGAACTTCTGGTAAGTGATTGTTGAACATCGCTCTTACCCGAATGTTTTTTCGTAGATGTAGCCGACTTTTTCGCCATAATATTTAATTTACTTTTTACAATTCAATGGGTTAACTCAATACGCCTGTTAAGTGCATTTTTAACGCATATCATACTTGTTAAGCAAAAATACCGCAATGGATTCAAATTGCTGTGCTTTCGCTTTTGTATGCACCCTTATCAAAAAATTTAGTAGAGGGTAAAGCGTCATTACTTTTTTTGATGTGAAATTTCAATACAGGTGATATACAATGCCCCCGAAAAAGAGGAGTTTTGACTTACCCAGTTCGGATTTACCGGAGATACCGGAAAAATTGACGATTCTTCCATTGCGAGATGTCGTGCTTTACCCTTATATGGTTTATCCGGTACTTATCGGCAGACCAAGTTCATTAAAAGCTGTATCCGATGCAATGGAGCGTAATAAATATATTTTTGTTACTGCTCAACAGGATTCATCGGTGAATGATCCGGCAATGAAAGATTTGTATAAGTATGGCACAGTTGCTCGCATTATGCAAGTTCTGCGCTTACCGAACAATTTGTTAAAAGTTTTGGTAGAGGGTGTTTATCATGCTAGAATTGTCTCCTCTGTACGCAATACTCAAAGACTTGAAGCAAAAATCGAAATTATACCTTCCGTTATCGAACGTGGCAAAGAGTTGGATGCTATTTTAAGAAAAACGAATACGTTGTTTGATAATTATGTGCGGGAAAACCAGAATATTCCTCAAGAAATTCTCGGTGCATATGAAAATCAGGAAGATCCCGTAAGAAAATTATTTTTTGCTGCAGCAAATGTCAATCAGAAAGTAGAAAAGAAACAAAGAATTCTTGAACAGACAACATTAATTAAACAATTTTTTGAGTTGTACTCCTTATTGAGTAATGAAATCGAACTATTAAAAATTGAAGAAGAGCTTGAGCATAAGGTAAACGATTCGATGCAAAAAACCCAGAAAAAGTTTTTTATTCAGGAACAAATACGTGCTTTACAAAGCGAACTTGAAGACGATGATGAAGCAATACCCGAACTCGCTTCATTAAAGGAATCAATGGAGAAGGCACAAATGCCTCCTGATGTAAAAGCAAAAGCACAAGAAGAATTCGATAAACTAAAAAAAACGTCGCCAATGTCACCCGAACATGGTGTTATCCGTTCTTATTTAGAAACTCTTGCAGCATTGCCTTGGGCTACTAAAACTGAAGACAATCTGGATATCACACATGTAAAATCAATTCTCGATGAAGATCACTATGATTTGGAAAAACCAAAAGACCGAATTTTGGAATACATTGCAATACTGAATCTTGTTGGTGATGTAAAGGGACAAATACTTTGTTTTGTCGGACCTCCGGGCGTAGGGAAAACATCATTAGGGCGTTCAATTGCACGGGCTTTAGGAAGAAAGTTCGTAAGAATTTCTCTTGGTGGCGTGCGTGATGAAGCGGAAATAAGAGGACATAGAAGAACTTATATCGGTTCTATGCCCGGTAAGATTATTCACTCCATGAAAAAAGCAGGTACTGTTAACCCTGTAATTCTACTTGACGAAGTTGATAAAATGTCAATGGATTTTAGGGGTGATCCATCCGCCGCTTTATTGGAGGTTCTCGATCCTGAGCAAAACTCTACATTTAATGATCATTATTTAGAAGTGGATTACGATTTATCGAAAGTGTTATTTATAACAACAGCAAATGTAAAGTATGATATTCCTTTGCCTTTGCTCGATAGAATGGAAGTTATAGAATTAACAAGCTATTTGGAAGATGCAAAAGTAGAAATTGCGCAAAGACATATTCTACCCAAAATAATTAAAGAATTCGGCTTAGGTAAAGTTTCTTTGAATTTTACACGCGAAGCAACCTTGAAAGTAATTCGCGAATATACACGGGAAGCAGGGGTAAGAAATTTAGAGCGTGAATTATCATCAGTTTTAAGAAAAACCGCTCGCGCGATAATTGCCGAATATTCGGCGAGTCAAAAAGGTAGGAAAAAGAAAACAGCACCGGAAGGAACATTCGCCGATCAGTTTAATACCTTTGTTGAAGGTAAAAATTATACCATTCATGAATCCGATATCGAACGATTGTTGAAACTAAGCAAGTTCCGTAAAAAACCTGAAAAATTACAGGATAAAATCGGAGTTGCGACGGGTCTTGCTTGGACAAGCGTAGGCGGCGATACATTACCTGTTGAGGTTTCGATGATGCCCGGCACTGAAAAATTAACCTTAACGGGTAAATTAGGCGATGTTATGAAAGAATCGGCAATGGCTGCTTTAACATATGTACGCTCTGATTGGGCAAAATTGGGTGTACCGGAGGATTTCTCGAAATCGAGAGAAATTCATATTCACGTGCCGGAAGGAGCTATTCCGAAAGATGGACCGAGTGCGGGCATTACTATGACAATGGCTTTAATTTCTGCCGCATCAGGAAGACCTTTACGTGGCGATGTAGCAATGACCGGTGAAGTTACTTTGCGAGGCGATGTTTTACCTATCGGTGGATTAAACGAGAAATTGTTAGCTGCACGTAGGGAAGGAATAACTACTGTCCTCATTCCGAAAGAGAATGAAAAAGACTTAACGGAAATTAGTGAAATTATACTTAATGATTTAACGGTAATTCCCGTTACCTCCATTATTGTGGGTTTACCGCATGCTTTGCGTGATAAGGGCGAATCACATAATCAGAAAATAGTGGTAAAAACAAAAAAAGTACAATCGGGCAAAAATTAGGAAGTTTCAATGTCCAATTCGTCGGGAATACATATTTTGAAATTCGGAGGATCCGTATTAAAAAACAAATACGGATTCGAAAGAATGCTTCATATTATTCGGTCATATAGTGAGCATAAACTGATTATCGTTATTTCAGCATTTTCTCGCTCTACAAGCATGCTTGAACGAGCGGCTCTTTATGCGGAAAAAGGACAACAAGAACTGGCTTTAGCAACTGCGCAATCGGTTATTGATGACCATATTGCACTTTCTCGTGAGTTATTGGAATCGAATGATACCGCTGGAGCATTACATCATTTGGTAATTGAAGGTGCTGGAAAAATCAGAGAACTTTTGCGAGGAATTTCCATAACAAGAGAACTTACTGCAAGAACAAGAGATTTATTATTGAGTTTCGGTGAGTTTTTCGCTCTACATATTGTTAAACATTATTTAGCCGAACAACAAATTTCTTTACATCTTCACGATGCGACAAGTTATTTAATTACAGACAGTAATTTCGGAGAAGCGAAGCCGATTGAAGAACCCACCCGAAGAAGAGTGGAAAGCATATTAAAACCTTCTTTAGAGCAAAATCGGGTGGTGCTTACCCAGGGATATGTTGGTGCAGATATTATGAATAATACGACGACGATGGGCAAGGAAAGTTCAAACTTCACAGCAACATTTCTGGGCGCATTATGTAAGGCAGATGAGGTATGTATCTTTACAGATGTGAATGGAATTTGTAAAGCCGATCCCAAGATTATAAACGAAGCTGAATCCATTACCGAATTTTCGTATGAGGAGGCATTATTAGCCGCTCATAATGGTTTGAAACTTCTTTACCCGACCATGATTGAACCGGTGATGGAAAAAAAGATTCCATTACGTATAAAGTCTGCATTTGACGATTCATCAGTCGGTACTGTAATTACAAGTAATAGTAATGGCGAGACATCTTTAATTTCTGTCCGCCATAGTATTGCAAATAATGAACCGAAAAACTATAGAACCGAAATGTCCGTAATCACATTTATCAATATAGCACCTGAGCAAGTAATATCAATAGTACGGAAATACGATAATATCAAATGGGATACTACCCCTTTTGATATGAGGGTTGCCTCATCATCAAATACACAAACTATTGAAATACCATCAATAAAAGTCAATGACTTTTTACAGTTTTCGTATAATCATATTTTTCATTGATATAATGAAACACCGTCACGATAAAATAAAAAAAGAAGATCGCCCCGTACAAGGTGAGGTATATGACGTTTTTAATGGAGACGAAGCTGTTTTCCGTGCCGAAATCAAAGAATATACCGGTACATGTTGGGCTAAAGTATCCGTTGTCACTCCCCTTTCGGAGAAGGTTACCGGTATCTATCATAAAGGGGATGAATTTGATATTAAGGTTGCGTCCTATACTTATTCTAAAGCGGAATCATAATTCGTTTAAGTGTTCAGGCGAGAAAAGATTTAATCTCTTTGTAATGACTGTACATTTGGCTTCTTAACAAAGGTATTTCGTCTTTTTTTATGACAAAAGACCTTATCCACTCTTCATCATTACAGTTAACAGCCGCTTTTCTTGTAAAAAGTAGGCGTAAAATAAATTCATCTTGATTAGGATAGAGATAAGAAGCAAATAAAGCATACATTTCTAATTGAGTTTTGTATTTATCGAAAAGTAACTCCATACTTTTCTTATCGCCAATATGGTTCGTTTTCCAATCCCAAACTTCAACCTCACCCTTATCATTTTTCACTAAACAGTCAAAAACCGCA
>JALHLL010000132.1 GCA_022844575.1 bacterium | reverse complement strand
CATTGGAAAGTTTTTGTTACGGGACATAGTACCGTTCCGGTAGAATCCAAAAACTCTATCGTATAGGTGGCAGAACGCTGATAACCTTTAGTCAGGGATTGAGGACAACTCGAACCCAAATCATCCTCCCAAATAAACGTTTCTTGCGATAAATCCATTGCCGTGCCTGTCGAATCGGTTATGTGCCTGGTTATTGCACCCTTTTTAATACGTATGCGATGAAATTTACATTTTTTAGGCCCGTTTTTCTGCCGGACTATAAAATCAAATTCGCAATCATGACTCATTGTTTGTGATTTTTTTCGTAATATCACTTCCAACAAATCACAACAGTTTGTATCGGCGGCACATTCCAATGGAACGAGTGGGAAAAGCGTGCAATTACTACCGCCCTCATCGCCTGAGGGTTTATTACCAATGGTTACCTTTAGTGACGGTATAGGCATATTTCCTGTTTGTGGCGGTGTACAGACCTTAAAGACAAGTGAGGTACTGTTCGCCGCCATGCTGCCGTTTTTCACAAAATTGATGGAACTGCCGAGCGTTACTTTCGACCACGGAGCCATAGCCGTGAATGTTGAATTAGGGGCACTTGCGCTTATCGAAAAACTCGTATCCAAATAATCGCAACTATAATTGTTTTTCAGGGTAAATTCCCAGCAACAATCACCGTTCGGGGCATTCGCAATTTTGGTTAATTGCGGTTCGAGAATATCTTTTGCCACACCCGGGGCTATCGGTTCGCCTGCCATCTCACATGGACAATGGCAATACACATATTCATTTTTTATACAAACCACATTGCTATCTTCATCGAGAAATTCCATAGCAACAAGACTTGCCGTTTCATCGGCTTGAAAATCCACACAAAACGATGCTTCGACCGTTGTACCTTTCGGAACAATACCGCCAAAGTCAATTAGAGGTGGATCGGAAACGACGGTACTACCTTGTTTTATGCGAAGAAAACGAAATTGACAAGAACCCGGGTCGGGTCTTATAGGTGTAGTAAAACAACATTTACCCGGCTCATTATTTTCTAAAGAATCGTTACGGGTATGTGGGCAGGTAAAAATATATTTACATTCGCAAGAATCGGGATTAACCACTTCCCTCACTTCCACATCATCAATTAGAAAATAAAAGGGGTATGTTGTATTAGGATTAAGAAGTCTTGCCTGCCTATTCGCTATTGTATCAATATCTGATAAACTAATTTTCTGATCGAAATTACCGATTACAATATATTCTAAACCATTCACCGTGGGGCTGATATGCTCGATAAATTCACCCCAAAGCGGTGCTTCATAATATCCCAAATTATTATTTTCCACTATTTGATACCCTGTATTGTCAAATTCCAATGTATTGGTATAATATCCGCCGGAATTTGTTGTCCAATAGGTATTAGCTCCACCTATACGATCAAGGACTGGTTGCGAATTATTGAAAAAGGCAACTCCAAGTTTTTTTAAATAATATTTATTACTGTACCGTTCCTCTTTATCTGTTTCTTCGCTATAATATTTTGCCATAGAGTATTTAAATTTTACGGAATATGTTTTACCACTCTCCAAGGGTTGATTTAAGCGTGCTGTTAAATACTCTCTTCCTTCATTTAGTGTGTCCGCATTGCGTACTTTTTTTATACCTATACCAGCACAAGCATTACCTGTTACCGGATATACAGTATCAGCAGCCCATGTATAAGGCAATTTAATACCCTTATCGGAAGTTTGTACTAAGGAAGCATCTGCATTTGTGTGATAATAATCAGGTGTACCCATATTTGCACGGAACCAACGCCGTACAGTTATGTTCGAATCGGAATTCCCATATCTATCACCGCTCCGATAGTAAGTTAAAGTCGAATCACCGCGCATAACATAGTGCATTGCTCTTGGGTTTAATTGATTGTTTGCCGAAGCAGGGTAAATACTACTGCTATTAAATGCTCTCGGTGGGATCACATGATCTTCAAAACTCGGATTCGGCACAAGGTTTGGGCCCTGGGCTGAAAGTCCATAAACTAAGCAGTAAAACAAAACCGCCATGCTTGCCAAGAAGCGGAAATTAAGCAGGTTTTTCATAGAAAAACTCCTGAAAAATGTTATAAAAAAATAAATATAAATTGGGTGAGAAATACAAAAAGGGCGTATTACTCTGACACCCTATGGAGGTACTTGGCTACCCGAAAAAGATGTACAAAGAATACACCCCTGAATCAGGGGCGTATCCTGTACTGAATCTCTTTTTCTTAAAGCCGCCAAGCATTTCCATAGGAGTTCAGACACGTTACGCTGATGTTTTTCAACTATTGCTCTATGATATTATTTCACCCTTTTATCTATAAATCCCTTGTGATTATTTTTTGAAATTGTGTCTTAATGTTGTACAATAAACGGTTTTACTATTGTACCGTTTTTATATGCTATTCTACAAAAGTATAAACCCGACCCTAAATTTGAAATATCTATACTTTTACTATTGCTTAATTGCATGTTAGAAGAATATACATTTTCTGCATTACTATTAAAAATGTCAATACTAGAAAATTCGGTATTCACATAAAGTATATCAGAAGTTGGGTTTGGGTATAATATCGTTTCATTAAGTTCATCTGATTGTTCCATTACGGAAGTCAGCAATCTTGCTCCACCACCAAGTGTATCAATTTTTAACAACCATTCGTATTCGGGTGTACTGCATGTATTATTACATGTGGTAAATTTTGAAGCATTGTATCTGCCAGAAATAACAATTCCACCATCATTATCTTTTATGGCATTATATACTACTTGAATACACGTACCACTGCCATAATATGCCGTAAACTGTAGTTTACCTTCCGCACTTATTTTACTTACAGCTATATCTTGAAGACATTCTTGAAAACCTAAGGATATAGTAGTATCCGTTATTGTTTGCGTTATTACAAAAAAACCACCATTTTTATTCTCTATCAACTGATGTTTCTCATCGCTATGACTCGGTATTAAAACTGACCATTGTTTTGTGTATTGCGAATCATATTTTATCAATTCTGCGGTCTCGGGTTTCTCATATACCATTCTCAATAATGCAAATCCTCCGTCCCCTGTGGGAGTGAAATTTCTTGCATAATCATTATTAGAGTAAAAATCTGGTAGCGAAATACTGTCTTTCTTATCAATAAATTCAAAATTCGTGTTTGATAGTCTGTAACCTATCTTATCAATATTTAACGGATCTTTAAAACTATATCTCCAAAAAATCTCTCCGTTACTCTTTCGATACAAAGGTTCATCGTTACGGCTATACGATTGGAATTTGTAGGTACTAATTACTCTTCCCTTATTATCAATAATATAAGCCATTCTCTGGTAAAGTGCATTTTGTTGTTCTGTGTATTCTGTGTAACCTGATGTAAGGAGTAGCGTAGAGTCACTCAATCGGATATATTGTGGGGCAATTACCTTACTCATGTTGGCTGACAGACCCATTACAGTCGAATCTAACCGCTTATCATTTATTACATTCAAATTCGTATCCATAGTAATCAGATGCCATGGGAAGCCGAGATACTTGCCGATGCTTTCATCCATCAATATATATATCAGTTTATCCTCTTTATTATACCATTTAACCTGTACCCATCCGCGTCTAAAGGGTAGAGTTTTAGTGTTTATAAAAGTTCCTTCGTTATCAAAAACGGCAAAGTAAGTATTTCGACTGCCGTTAATTCCATTCGAACCACACACTAAAGTTTTTTCCTTAGTATAACGGTATAACCCTGTAAAGCCACCAGGGTAATTATTAACTGCATCATTAAACTTCACATCAAAGGTATGCTGTGCCATTACTTGTGTAAAGGCATAGAATAAAAGGGGTACTATGGTAAAGAGTGTTCGTATCACAACATACTAAAGTTACGAAAATTGTACTAAACATTACCTACCAAAGGTAGGTTAACTTCCTCATTACTTTTTTCAACCATCTTCTACATGCAACTTGCATATAAAAAACACAAGAAAAAAAATGAGTTTTGCTATTTTAGTTTACCGTGATTATAACCTATTATGGCAACAACAAACATGAGCAGCATGCTTTTGCATTGTAGTGAGAGGCATGGCATAATTATAAACGGCTATGGAACATTGAACATCAAGAAGCCATACTCATTTCACGCAATTCGATAGGTAACATGATAATTTTGCTGCAATTACGCATACCGTCGAATAGCATCAACGAATGAATTACATGGTAAACAAGGGTTATAGTCGCAAACCAAATCGCAATAAGAGAGTAGAGTAAGAGCCAATTTGTACTTATATCCAAGAAAGGATGAGTACAATTTTCATGAGAAAAAGCGTATTTGCGTTTACCGTTCGATATATTTAATTATCCCCATCACCTAAAGTAATACATAAATGAAATTTGCGGCGTAGGAAATATTGTCAGATTACTTTCTTCAAAAAAGAGTGTAAGCGGAATTTCCGCACCAAGCATCGCATTGCTATTGCCGAAAAACCATTCATAACCGATACCGAAACCCGATCTAAACGGTGCATCAAATATATTGCCTTCACCTTTATTTTTGGAATAAAACCCGCCGCCCAAAAGCAAAAATATTCTTTCATTATCATTGGCATTCAGACGATATTGTGCTTCCACGCCTGACGAAAAATAAGTATAATCGCCCAATGTTATAATTCCTATCGTTGCTTCCAAACCATATCGCTCCGGTATCATCGCCCGAAACATCATTCCCGAACCTGTGGCAAGTCCCGCCTGTAAACCTACACCAAAGTACGTATCGGTTTTTTGTGCTTTCAAAGGATTTTCTGCTTGCGCTGTACCTTCCACTTGAGTAAAAGCGGTGTATATACATAGTAGGGGCAAAAGTAGTATAGGTAGTATTCTTTTCATTCAATATTTTCCTTATAAATAAAAAAAGGCGATACCGTTTCGTTAGTACCGCCTAAAATTACACGTTTTTTTTCACTTATCTATCGGTAGCCACTTCCAACCGTGCTTCCGCTTGCCTCCATATTTTTTGACAAGGAAATTTATTTTCATAAAGCGCACGTCCTACAATTACCGAATCCAAACCAAAGGGATGAAGTTCCTGTAATGCCCAAAGGTGCTGCGGACTCGATACGCCTCCGGCAGCCGTTATGCGCATCCCCGTTTCGATTGCAATATTTTTCAGTAAATCAGTATCGGGTCCGCATAATGTGCCTTCCCACGATACATCGGTATAAATAAGGCGTGTAATGCCGAGTTGTTTTGCCTTCAATGCAAATTCGACAGCCGTTAAAGGGGGTGTAGCAGATGGTAATACCGTTATATGTCCTTTCGCACGCACTCCGGCTATTATCCGGCTTGCCGAATACTTCGATACCAATTGTCGTACATCTTCGGGATTGGTAAGTATAAGAGAATTGAGTACCACCCTATAGATGCCGTTTTGCAATTGGCTCTCCACATCACTAACGGTGCGGAATGACCTTAGCAATTCTACAGGTATATCTATACCATGTACTATATCATTAATTATTTTTTCATTGGCTGTATCATCACCTTCAATGGAATCATGATCGGTAATATGAAGGGTTTTGGCATTTTCCCTACGCATCAGTTTGGCAAGATTTTCCGGTTGAAAGGAATAGGAACTATATAACTGCTCTGTACCCGGCTCACCGGTTATACATCGCAAGCAATGTCCCCCTCGCAGGTCAATGGATGGAATGACGAGTATCATTTGCTTCCCCTTGATTTCTTAAGGGTAAAGACGTTTGTATCTGTCGAGGCATTGTGCCGAGTGGGCATATGGTTTGCATATAGTAATGCAAACTTCCGTGCATTCTGCAGAAGTATCGTCGAACTCATCATATTTTTGCACTTAGGTTAATACCCTCCATAGGGTATTCGATTATGATTTTTCCAAACAAGTTCTCGGATAGTAAACCGATACACTATGTTATACTACTTGGCACAATATCTGAAAAACGCATTCCATCCGCCGGGTTTCGGTATTTTTCAATACCTTACCTTTCGTTCGGCTGCTGCGGCTATTACGGCATTGCTCATCAGTTTTATAGTGGGTCCTAAAATTATTAGGGCATTGCAAAAAAGGCAGATTGGTGAACAAGCAAAAGCGGAATTGCAAGCAACGGGCAATCATGCTTCCAAAAAGGGAACGCCTACAATGGGCGGACTTATTGTGCTTACGGCTTTGCTTGTGCCGACCCTTCTATGGGCGGATATTGCTAATGTATATGGCTTATTGATTGTTTTTGCCACGGCAGCTCTCGGCGGTGTCGGCTTTCTTGATGACTATTTGAAGGTAGTTAAAAAATTACCAAAAGGGCTTATAGGCAGATACAAAATTGTCGGTCAGGTTTTTGTCGGTCTTATTATTGGTTGTGCGGTCTATTTTTATCCCGAAATTTTTTCGCAAGTTTTTAAAGAGATTCACACACTTACAACCGTACCTTTTGCTAAAAATGTTTACTTTGATTTCGGTATATTATATATACCCATCATTATTTTTATATTGACGGCTACCTCCAATGCTGTAAACCTTACCGACGGTTTGGATGGCTTGGCAATAGGTACGGTAGGAATTTCCTTTTTAGCCCTTGCTGTTATAGCATATTTTACAGGTAATTCCATTTTTGCACAGTATCTGAACATTGTGTATCTACAGGGTTCCGGTGAATTAGTGGTATTCTGCGCTGCTTTGGTAGGTGCTGCCTTGGGCTTTTTGTGGTATAATTCCTACCCTGCTCAAGTATTTATGGGTGATACGGGTTCGCTTGCTTTAGGCGGCGCATTGGGTTGTATGTGCATTCTTCTAAAAAAGGAATTTTTATTACCTATTATCGGCGGAGTATTTTTTGCTGAAACACTTTCCGTTATTATTCAGGTAAGTTATTTTAAGTGGACAAAGAAAAAATATGGTGAGGGCAAACGTTTATTCCGCATGTCGCCTATTCATCATCATTTTGAAAAAGCAGGTATTCACGAATCGAAAATTGTAGTACGCTTTTATATTATAGCTGTACTTCTTGCCATTATTACTATGACAACATTTAAGGTGAGGTAAACAATATATATTTATTCAAAAGAACTATTATACCTCACTTCTTCAATCTCCATGTTCAACCAAGTCCAGTTTCCGGCATTCAATTTCCATGTGGCATGAAGTTTCGAGGGTATTTTTACTCCATTAAAACTCTGCATGGCATCGACGGTTATTGTCCATTCCCTTTTTACTTTTTCATCGCCCATATATCGTAACGTGGAAAATGATTTCAGATTTCCCACTTCATCGAATGTAAATACACCCTCGCATTCAGTATTCATATAGTTCATAGTAGCCAGTGCCGAATGTGTATCTATTTCCTGCCAAGTAATATACGGTTCCAAAGCGGCTGAAGGAAACCATACAATTTCTCCCAAATAACGTTGCATAGTGCCTTCATTTATGTTCGCATTATCGGCACTCTGTACTATCGGAATAAGCGAGCCGAGTTTTATAAGCATTTCTCCTTTTCCATTCGTAAATTTATCGCATCCCGCTACGGGTACAAAGTACATCATCGTCATATCAACCGACCAAATAAAGGCGGGTTTCCGTATCGTATAATATTGTTCCGCTTCTGCCGCATACCAATTCTTTTGTTCAGGTGATGTTTTCATTTCCACCTTTTGCCTAATATATGCGGTAGTAATTTTCTCTTTACCTATAATTCCCGAACTGTTTAACCATTGTCGTACACATTGCGGCATAGTATGTATATCCGTTTCGTTTATTATATCAACCCTTGTTCGCGGTGGTATATTGTTTGTTAATTCTTCGATTTCTTTTTTCACCATAGCCGTAAATTGCATTTCGGCAAACCCTACTATAGCAACAATAAGGATTAAGGTATTCAGTATGGTTGCAAATTTTGCATCACTCCATGAATATATCACCAATATTTGCGATAAAGTTACCGCAGCTATCAGCCATACTGACCATGTATATTGTGATATTCCATACAGGATGCTACCGATACAAAACAGTATTAATGTCAAAAGCCACAACATACCGCGAACCTTACCTATGGGTACAGTAAGTTGTTGTATCTCTGCTAAGGAAAATGCCTTTAAAAAGCCGAGAATATGGATGAAAGCATGCAGTACTATTATGGTTATCAATAACGATTTCATGTCTTTTTCCTTTCATTCGGAATAATATAATTATAGGAGTATTTATCGTGCATATAATTGCACGTACCTACGAAATTCCATTGCCTTCTTTTCCGTAAGGTCTTTGTAGTGTATTCTGTATTCCCAATTCCCTGCCGATTTTCCCGGCGTATTCATTCGGTATTTACTTCCCTGACACAGAATATCCTGCATCGGCACAATAACAGTCTGTGCAACGGAGGCGAAAGCCATTTCAATAAGCGCTCGAACATTTTCGTTCGTCTTTTTCTTTTTTGTATACTTCTTTAAAAAATCCTTTAATCTTTCATCAGACGAATTCAGCCAACCAAGTGTCGTGTCATTATCATGTGTTCCGGTATAACATACATAATTCTCCGAAAAGTTATGCGGTAAAAATTCATTGTGGGCATCGCATGAATCAAAACCGAATTGTAATACTTTCATACCCGGAAATGAAAAATAATCTCTTAATTCGCGTACTTCATCGGTAATTATTCCTAAGTCTTCTGCAATTACAGGCAATGAACCGAATTCAGCCAATAATTCCTGAAAAAGTAATTTGCCCGGTGCTTTTTTCCAAAAACCATTTTTTGCGGTATTTGCTTTCCCGTCAATTTCCCAATATGATTCAAATCCTCTGAAATGGTCAACCCGTACATAATCGAATAATGATAATTGTCTATGGAACCTTTTTTTCCACCATTCAAAATTATTATTCCGCATAATTTCCCATTCATAAAGCGGATTGCCCCATAACTGCCCATTTTCTGAAAAGTAATCCGGCGGAACGCCAGCAACGGTTTTCGGCATTCCTTTTTTATCAATCGTAAATAATTCCTTATCACCCCACACATCTGCCGAATCATGAGCAGCATAAATCGGCATGTCACCTATAAGTATAATACCTTTTTTATCTGCATACTGACGTAATAATGACCATTGTCCGAAAAAAACATACTGTAAAAATATATGGTATTCCGCCATATCATTCGCATTGTATTTTCCACTCACTGCCATTTCCTTATCATATTTCATAAACTCTTCAGTCCACCCATACCATGCTTTATGCCCATGTGCTTGTTTCAACGACATAAAGGAGACATATTTGTTCAACCAAAAACTGTTCTCTTGCTTAAAATGCTCATAAAATGTCAGTACTTCTTGTGAGGCATAATGCTTAAAATGTGTAAAAGCTTCTTTTAAATATTTAAGTTTATATGCCTCAGCACTATGATACTGTGCTTTTGTTTCCGAAAAGTGTGGTTTTGG
>JALHLL010000131.1 GCA_022844575.1 bacterium | reverse complement strand
TTGAATACGCAAGTATGTGTATGTATACTATACCTGTTTCTTTTTTAAAGAATATCAACGTTAACACAATTATACTTGGTTTTCTTTTTCAAAATTATCAATTTTTAGAACGCCCCTAGGGTGTTAGTACTTCAATTCATGTTGTTGATAATCGAACACAACCTGATTTTGATGCTCACTTCCGAGAAAATGAAAGGTCACATCAATTCCGATTCACCGTCGGGTGATATAGAAAAGTTCATTCTATTAAATGGATTTTCGCAAAAACAGAAAATTTATATAGAGGGTATATTTGAGGAAGCCCGTACAAATAAATTCACCATTTTATTGAGGAATTCATCATGATAAAAAGCCCCTTGCGTTATCCGGGCGGAAAGAGCCGTGCGGTTGAAATTATTGCAGGGCTGTTGCCTGATTTTGACGAATTTAGAGAACCTTTTCTAGGTGGCGGTTCGGTTTTTCTTTATGCCAAACAACGTTTTCCCGAAAAAAGATTTTGGGTGAATGATTTGTATTATGAACTATATACTTTTTGGCAAGTATTGCAAAATGATGTTGAGGCATTAATTGCACAGGTATATGAATGGAGATTACAATTTCCTATAGGCAAAGAGTTACATAAATTTCTTAATGAAAATTTGCATGGTTTCAATGATAATGAAAGGGCGGCAGCATTTTTCATTTATAATAGGATTACTTTTTCCGGTACAAGTTTAAGCGGGGGGTATAGCGAAGCCGCTTTTATAGGGCGTTTTACGGAAACAAGTATTCAAAGATTATACGGTAGTACGGATGTATTGCATGATACACGTATTACAAACCTTGACTATGAGAGTATTGTACAAACAACAGGTGATAATGTTTTTGTTTTTCTTGACCCTCCTTATTACACTGCAACAAAATCCGCACTCTATGGAAAAAACGGGAATTTACATAAGTCCTTCGACCATATTCGCTTTGCTGAAATAATGAAAGACTGTAAGCATAAATGGCTTATTACCTACGATGACAGCGAATATATAAGAGACCTATTCTCTTACGCCCATATTATCCCTTGGAATTTGACATACGGTATGCGAAACATTACCGAAAACTCTGATCAGAAAGGAAAAGAATTATTCATTTCCAATTATGTTGAACACTTGCCTTTATCGGGCGAACTAACGCTTTTCCAAAATGAAAATGTATATGCGTAAAAGGTGAAGGGGAAATATGAATAGTATAATGTTAGTGAACTTTATG
This sequence comes from bacterium, assembly GCA_022844575.1. GTDB lineage: Bacteria > Bacteroidota > Ignavibacteria > Kapaibacteriales > UBA961 > UBA2353. The sequence goes on along the minus strand of JALHLL010000131.1, from coordinate 8,254 downwards.
TTAAAATATCCTTTCGGAGCATTATACTTAATGCTGCAATGTAAAAACAAATTGCATGACCAAGCAATATGCCGGCCGAGGTAAAAATACGTGATATTTCGGGTGGATTATCAAAAATCATTCTCCATCCGACCAAATGATTCGTAAAAAAGAGAGGCCGAACATTATCCAATATTTGGGCATCTAAAGAAGAAATAATGGTAAACACGATAATAATTGCCATAGTACCTACAATAGGCCCAATGGCATTTTCTACCAAAGCTGAAAACAGAAATGCCAATGAGGCTACCGTGCACATGCTTAATGATGCAAAAAGATAACCCCAACCGAAACGCCACAAAATATCATCTTGGGCTAAAATAGTAATTTTACTTCCGATAATTAATAGTTCGCCTTTACCGAGTACTAGAACACTTAAACCCAAACTTAGTACCGACATCCACAGAATAAGTGCATTTACATAAATAAGTGCGGCAAGAAATTTTGAGGTTACAACCTGAAAACGTGAAACCGGTCTTGTAAACAACATTCTATATGTGCCTGCGGTTGCTTCGCCGGCAAGCATATCGCCCGCCACAAGCGATATTAATAATGGTATATGTACGAATAAACTATTTAATACAATAAATGCAATCAAATACCCATTATTCAAATGTCCCGTAAAATCGAAAACCTGACGCAGTTGTTGGGTAAAAAGAACAAAATACTGATCGCCTTCAGAATACATTGCGACTTGTATAATAGGTACTAAAATACTTACCGCGAGAAAGCCGATATAGCTTCGCCATTTGGAAAATATTTTTATCAGTTCTATATGAAGTAATTGAAGCATAATTTTTTTAATGTACGAGTGTATAAGAAACGGTGTAATTATCCGTTATCCGATTCCTTTGTAATGGAAAGAAAAAATTCCTCTAAAGATCGCGTGGATTCGATAGCTGTTATCTCCACATCATTATGGACAAAAAATCTGTTGATCTCTGCCGTTTCTTCATTTTCGACTTCCAGATGAATATCGGTAGTATCAAAATGAGTGACAACATTACTCCAGCGAGATTGTGCCAAAACACCTTTAGCTTTTTCCATATTATTAACAGTAAACCGTATCGTTGTTCTGCCGCCGTTTAACAGTTGACGAACCTCGCCTTGCACAACAGTTGTTCCTTTATTAATGATTGCCATACGATTGGCTATCATTTCCACTTCCGGTAATATATGAGATGAAAGAAAAATCGTTTTATTCCTTTCTTTTGCAAGCATCAATATCAAATCTCTCATTTCCTTAACACCCACGGGGTCTAAACCGTTTGTTGGTTCATCTAAAATTATCAGCTTCGGATCATGCAAAAGTGCTTGTGCAATACCAAGCCGTTGTTTCATGCCATAGGAGAACGTTTTTACTTTACTATGTGCTCTTTCGTGCAGATTAACCAAACGAAGCATTTCCATAATACTCTTTTCCGATGTATTGGCACCGGAAATTCTGCCAAGTAATTCCAAATTTCTGTAAGCAGTCAGATATAAATAAAAATCGGGTTTTTCCACAATAGCCCCAATATTGCGAAGTATCTCGTTGCGGTGTGAGAAGAGCGACTTTCCGAATATGTGAATATCGCCGGAACTTGGTTTTATAAGTGTCAATAACATTCTGATAGTGGTGCTTTTTCCGGCTCCATTAGGTCCTAAAAACCCGAAAATGTCACCTTCACATACAGTTAAGTCCAAGTTTTCAACAGCTTGAACATTGCCGAAGTTTTTACTGAGATTCTTTGCTTCAATGACAGGTATTCCCGAACTCATAGTATAGGATAAATGCTTTATAAGTTCGAAAATCGAACTAACGGTAGTATCACGGACAAGAGGTACGATTGTTGGATTGATATAAAAAAGCCCATTTCAACAATGGGCTTTTTTATATCTGAAAATGAATCGTCCTGACCGGCTATCCATAATCAATATTGTAAAGAATATTGATTACTGAGTCTCTTTATCCTCATTATCGACATTCTTTAATACTTCAGGGACATCCATTGTACCATAAAGATCTTTCCACAGGATTTTGTAGTACTCAATAATTCTTTGTTCGGACTCTTTGGGAAATTTATATCCGATTGTGCCTGCAAAAACGAACTTCTCCTTTGAATTTTTGTCAGTTCTGTGTCGCTTATATTGCTCAAGCCATACATCATAATGCTCTATAATTTTCAGAGCATCTTTTGTCAAATCCAAAGGCATAAGCGAAGCATGGGTAATAAGCATATTGATGATTTTTTCAGCACTATTTTTAAATACCCCTTCAAGATACTCCATACCGCATGCATCCTGATGTTTTTTGTCAAGGTATCTTTTAAAGGTATCTTTATTTCTTCCTAACTCCATAAGCAAAGTACCGAGCAATTTTGAAAGTGCATCTTTTTTCCATTCGTTTTTTGTTGTATGTTTTAACACATATATCTGAACATATGCTCCTACAAACAATGAACTTACGAATGCGGTGAGAATGACTTCCAAACCTATTTCGAATATCTTATCCATAATGGTAATATGTTAATGTAAAATCAGAGTAAAACGCCATATGCTTCCGTAAAAGCGGAAGCTGCATAGTTATTGGAAGCATAAGCAAAACCGTTATGCCCCCATGTTGTGCCCCAGCTGTTACGTACTATAAAACCATCCGGTGTATAACCCACAAGCGCTACTGCATGTCCTGCAGGTTGTGTAGGGAGTACATATGTAGTCAACTTGCCTGTGCGGGGCACGTTAAACCAAGCGTCATCACAATCCAACCTTGTTAAAATAGGCCCGTTTAAAGCAAGCCATTCTCTCCATTTATCGGGGTTGGTACCTAAGTTAAAGTATGAGTTTATACGATATTGAGCGGCTTTTGCAAAAAATGTACGTGGCTCACCACCATATAATGCGCCGCTTGCAAAAGGCAAATCCTTATCAAATACATTTCCGTACTTTCTGGCTATATCGAGAGCAGCTTTTAAGCTTGTACCTTCCGCTTCCAGAAAAGTTGTCGGGGCATTGGTAAACTGATCCGTTTCTTTTGCACCCATCCACAAAAATCTGACGGAAAGTAAATCTGAAGTGCGAATACGTTTTTGCATTACAAAATGCCAACGAATAACCGAATCGCCGCTTGCCCAGCCCACGCATGAACCGGTACTACCCTGATTTCCGATTTTCCACCAAGTATCTCGCAAATCAACATTGGTAGGTAAAGTTTTTTTCTTCGGTATGCCGAGAGCTCCGAAAGCGGCATCCATAAGCCAGTCATTTTCTTGTAGGCGCGAAGGAATGCAATTAAGGACACGTTGAGTTTTCATGATTATTCCTTTTGAATATGAAAAAAATTATCTCTGTAACCACCACACATTGGGTTTTATGTTGTCTGGGTCTCGATTTTCTCTTTTACTATGAGGTTCACCATTTATTGATTTGCGTATATCATTATTAACAAGTCCGTTCAAATAATAACTATGTTCGGTAAATCCTTCTTGCACAATATCCGAGCAGTTTATATGATGTATTTTTCTGTGGAGTAATGCCATGCGCGAAGGTCCGTTAAGTCCTAAACGTTCCGACAAATTTTTGGTTGATGAGGAAATGTGTAATGCTTTATCCGAAGAATTGGTATAAACACTTACCCATTTAGTGAGTTCATGTAAAGTACCCATTGATTTATCCTGCTCAAGTACATTGTCATCCACATCGGCAGAACATAAAAAGATATGTTCAAATAATTTTTCAAAAGTATTGCCGGCAGTATGTTGTGCTAAAAACGGTAAGGCATTCTGTAGAACATAAGCTCCCATTGAATGGCATAATAAATGGATATTGCGTCCGCAAAGCAAACCATCGGTGCTTGTCGTTTTATGAACAAATGCTTCGTAAAATTCTTTTTGATTAGTGACACTTCCCATTGCCTCTTTACGGATTTTAATAAGAAAGTCTCTTAGTTTTAAAATACCGCGTCCGAGCGCAATTCCGCTACCTTCAGCATCTTGTCTATCGGAAAAATAGGGCAGATACAATAACACTTTTCCATCGGAGGGCCATGAAAATAAAAAGACGATTACTTCCTGTTTATTACCCCGAATTTGCGGTCTGTTCAGCATAATTTGTAAGCTTGCGGCAGCCGCAACGGCTTCTTTCCAATCTACATTATATCCGTGTACATAAATAAGCACATCCTGATTTTTAGACATTGCATTTTTCAGATGTTCAAAAATGTCCGGTGAACCGAAAGAAACAGTATTGTCAGGATTTAGAATATCGGGTTTTGCTTCAATGGATTGTGTACAATCTTTGATGTATTCGGCTAAATCGGTACCATTTCCTGCTGCACCGTCCGCATTATTGTGAAGGTGCTTTTGCACAATAACATCATCCAAAGTAATTGTAATTTTACCGAAACGCAAATTCTGAATTCCGTCAGAACTCGGTCGTTCGCCATACCGCTCGGGATTAGCCCTGTCAGCCCCGATATGTTCGCGATTTGTTGCAAAATAAAGTGTCAATTCCATAAATATTATATTTAGGTTTATGATTGGTGGTTATTCCCGTTCGTTTTATTCTTCATGGTGTCTTTTGCAAGTGCATATAGTGTTTGCCATGCAACATGTTCGCCCAAAGCACGATATGCACCGAATTGTTCAGGGTCAAAAAATTGATCAACTGTTGACTGATGCGGAAAATCGGCATGTTTGCGATTGTAATTTTCTACGAACGTAGGTATTTCATTCACTGCAATGTCAATAGGGAATTGCTCTATGGCTTTTCTTACTGCTTCTATATTCGGATTATGATTATTAAATGTTTCCGTATCATTTTCACTATTATCATAAATACTGCATGACGATTTCAGATAAACGATTAAACCTTCGGAAGATTCATGCGTTTCCGTTTTCGGATAATAGATTGTACCGATGGCAAAGCTTTGTTTTTGTAATAATAGTTCGGGGTAGTCTTTATTCTGACGAATGATATTGGAAAGGTCAATTTCCACACTTATATTTTCCTCAACATAAGCCAGGTGAAGTCCTGTGTTAAAGTAATCGAATGTATATGATTTATCCTGTTCTGCATCAACTATGAAAATTATTTTACATCTTCTTTGTAATAATGGTAGGATTCCCAAATTATCGCCCGTATGTCCGCCATCACTTAAATATACCAACTTTGAATCGGCAGATGTTTTTCCCATCATTTCTTTAAGTAAATATTTCATCCATACTCTTTTTCCCGTATCCGGTTTTTTCTTGGCGGTATAAAACCAAGGATTCGGCAACCAATAGCCCAAACGTACATTAAGCAAGGTGGCAAATAGTGATTGAGCAAAAAAAGTTTGAAAACCCACCAATGAATTAAAAGCCGCACCGGAAATTGTCATTGCGGTAGAAAGTTGCATCCTACCCCCATTATAAACATTCGAGCGAACATAACCGGTATATTCCGAACCGATCCAATGAGGTGTAAAAATAAAGTGCTCGGATTTTAAGGATTTGCGTAATGTTTCATCATTATTGCGCAGGTTTAATGCAGTTACAATAATATGATATGGCGATTTCGGTTTGTCTTTTTTTATTTCCTTAAACCGCAATGTTTCATTATTGCGTACCGTAAGGAAAGGATGTCCTTGTTTCATGCCTTGTTCGTATTTAGCTTTCCTTTTTGTTCTGGCATTTGTCATTAAATATGTTTCGGTCAATCGGTCACGATAAAAGGCATGTGCGGAAATTTTATTGGAATCAATGAACATGGTGATAATGATAAGAAAAATCGTGCATGAAACCGCAAAAAACAAAGGTGTGAAATCATATAAATTGATACTGTTCCATATCAAAAATTCCGAACAAGCTAGGATGATTTTGGCTATGGGTGGAATAATGAACAGAAAGAGAAGAACCACAAAGGTATTAGCTAAAGGCTTGTAAAATTTTGTTAAGATTTTCGGTAATACTTCACCCGAATTATTTTTCTTGAATAAATAACCCGAAATAAGTGCTGCAATAACGGAGACGTAAAATGTAAAGGAAAAATAGCTGAGTGAAAAGATGAATATGAAAAGAAAGGGTAAAAGAACGGAAGCAAGAAGTCCGAAAAAGGATGCACCCTTTAGAATGGAATAGAATGAGCGCGTAACACGTCTATGAGGTGAGGTGCGTGATTCAACGATTAATGTTATGAGTAAAGTTATTATAAATGCACCGAGAGAAAATGCAACCGGTAAAAATAATAACTCGGGCATATGCTTAAATGTAAAAGCTATGATGAGACTTATTAAAAGGGTTGCAATGGTCGAATAAAGAACATATCTTTCTGCAAAGCTATATTCTATATCATCTTGTATGGTTCTGCCGCTTTTTGCCTTTATAATTCGTTCATAGAGTTTTTTAAGTAATTCCGGTGTAGGCTGTTTTTGGTATTTCTCCTGATCTGCAATATATTCGATGGCTGTTTTTTTTCGGAAATAAGCTATAGACAAGGAGATAAGAATACATACAATGCCGAGAATAAAGGAGAGTATGAAAGCAAAAATCTTACTTTTTCTTTCTCCACCGTGTTTATGTTCAGATTCATTTGCATAGTGTGCATTTTCTCTTTTTCTATACTCAACCCTATCATCAATAAAATCTGGTATTATTCTGTGTGCCGCAGGCGAAAAGGCGGAGTCATACCAACCTACAATATGTTTTTCAATAATGGCCGGTTGTGCTGAAAAAGGAAGATTATTGGTTTCAGTGAATCCTAATCGTGCAAAATTATCTCTGTGAAATGTAACATGAATTGTGCTGTCATTACAATCAGGCACAGCGTGATTTGCTGCGATAAAGGGTTGTACATAAAATAATAATCCGGCAACAAGAGCAAAGGCAAGAACGGTAAAAAGACAAATATGATAAACAGACCCGAAAATAAATGTTCCGACAAATCGGAGTATATCTCTGTTTAGGATGCCGCTTTCCGTAGCAAGGTAATTGCCATGAGCCCTTAAATGATGTATCTGATTGCGAACGGACATTCTTGTCTTTTGCACATCAAATAAAGCAGTACCGTCATTAAGCCCCACAAAAGGCGAATCATCGGCATCAACACCGGTATCTTCTTCTTGTAAAACAGAGGTAATACATGAGCCCATATATCCGCCACCGCTTACGGTACACATATAATCGAAATATTTAAAAACACCCGCCTTTGTTAATGCTTGTACCGCACCCAAACAAAATGTAGCCGATCGGATGCCACCGCCTGAAAATGTAATTCCCCATAAATTTTTCTTAAGTTCATCATTGCTTTTCTCATTTTCCTCTTTGTTCTTTTCCGTGCAATGATCTTCAAAATTTTTCAGATTAGTTGTTCTTCTCTCGGAATTGTAAGAAAGTACTTTTTCCCTTAATTCGCATTGATTTTTATGAACAATACGTGTGCTTAAAATTTCATTCTTACTTTCTTCATCGGCATCCGTTTTATTTTCAGAGTTTCCTTCTTTTCGTAGTTTATGTTTCTCTTTTACTCTTTCAAGTATTGTTTTTCTTCTTTTATGGATATAGTCCAATTCATCCTTCATCATATCCGATAAGGAGGGGATAAAATCATCATTTGCCATTGTGTCCTTTTTTGCAGACTCTGTAAGTGACTGATTCATAGTAATAAACCTTATCTATTGAGTGGACTGTGTCGTATAGAAATTGAAGAAGTTTAGATCAATACCGATATTAAAAAATAACCGCGAAGCATCTCTTTCCCTTTCCTGTATATTTCCTTCGGATGTTATCTCACGGAGTTGGGGTGCAAGTTGCCAAGAAAATCCTGCCGTAAAGGGAGTATTGCCTATACCGATTTGAACTCCTAAAGAGGGTGCGAATATTTGACGAAAACTTACGATAGGGTAACTGCTTACGTTCTCCGATTCGTCTATTCTGTATGATACAAGTGTACCAAGATCGGCTATACCCAATACTGCGGAAAAACTAAGACAATGAACGCCGAATGTTAAGTCAATACCTATAGGGACTGTCAAACCTGTAAAGCAGCTCATTTTCCCATATACACCCGCCGTATCCTTTACTTTTTCCCAACCATAAGCAAAGCCGGGATAGGCAGATAAATTCATGGAAAAAAGAGATTTCCTTTTTAAGGAATAACTTCCTGCGGGCAATGCCGCCGAATTTAATGCCTGTTTTGTTTGGTCAACATCTTTAGCATTTACTACATCCATCATAAATGAAGAAAAACGCAATAGTCC
>JALHLL010000130.1:2691-9542 GCA_022844575.1 bacterium | reverse complement strand
TGTTTGCACTCGTGTTTTTTTTGGTTTCTGTTGTCGTAGGAGTTATATCAGCAGCGAATGATGATACGTATCCACGTCTTATTCTGGGTGATCATTATGTGAATATGACAATCGCCAATATAAAGAGTGGCGATCCGATGGCTGTGTATAAGTCATCAAGTCGTGTTCCTATGTTCTTATTCATAGCATTCAATAATATACGTGTTGCTTTTATGGCTTTTACGTTTGGTTTGTTTTGCTCATTAGGGACACTCTTTATCTTATTGAATAATGGTATAATGCTCGGCACATTTCAATACTTCTTTTATAAATACGATTTACTCTTCGAAAGTGCATTGGTAATATGGATTCACGGTACATTGGAAATTAGTGCCATAATCATTGCCGGAGCCGCCGGTCTGACAATGGGAAATTCTATGCTGTTCCCCGGTACATATACACGAATGCAGAGTTTTATGAGCGGTGCAAAAAAAGGCGTGAAAATGTGTTTCGGTTTAATACCAATTTTTATTGCCGCCGCTTTTCTTGAAGGTTTTGTAACACGGTGGACGGAGATGCCCATATACTTGAGTTTAGGCATCATAATTTCATCCTTAGCGTTTGTTATTTGGTATTTTTTTCTTTATCCAATTAAAGTTTCTAAACAAGTACTACAATGATACAAGGTTCCGAACAATCCCCATTCCCTTATTACAGGGATTTCAGCGACACATTTACAGCTGTTTTCGATTTTGTAAGAGAGCAATTTAAAATGCTTTTTAGGATTCTACTTACAGTCATAATTCCTCTTGCCGCATTGGAGGGTATCTTGTCATTTTATTTACAAGATGCGATAGACGGACTGATGAAGGGTATTGTAATGGATGATACAAAGATGTTACTGTTTATTGCGTATATTCTCTTGTATTTTCTTACGTATATAGCTAACGCATCATTGACCACCCAGTATTGTTTCTCAATTCATATAGGCGGGAAAGCACCCGATTCGATAGCAGAACAAATAAAAGATTCGATTTCACTGATACCTAAGTTTATAGTAATATCAATCTTATCTTTCATAGTATCTGCTATTGCGATGCTCTTTTGTATTGTGCCTTTCTTTTATGTATTTGTACCACTTCATTTGGTTTTTGCGATAGCTGTATTCGAACCAACGAATAGTATCGGGTCTATAGGAAATTCGTTTTCATTGGTGCGTGGCTATTGGTGGAGCACTTTCGGCATAATTATTATACTTACAATAGTGGGAGCGATATTATCCAATATATTCTTTTTACCCGAAATTATAACCGAAGTGTTAAAACTTTTGGATAATCCTGATAATTACGAAATAGCAGATACAGAATCTACAAGTTCTGATAAGATTATGTATTTACCCTTTTATATACTTTCTTCCATAGTCGCAAATCTTTCTGCTTCAGTAGTTTTTATAGCATCCGTTTTCAGATATTTTTCGCTCCATTTGGCTCAAAACGGCATGGGCTTACATAAGGAAATAAATTCATTAGGTACTGAATTAAAACAAGAAAATGAAGAAACATATTAAACTGATTCATAATAACTGAGGATTGTATGACTGAAACACAAACAAACTCGCCCTTCCCTTATATTAGGGACTTTGGTCAAACAATAAGTGCAACTATAGATTTTGTACGCAGTAATGGTAAACAGCTTATAACCCCATTACTTATTTTGGTAGCACCCATTGCAACTCTAACGGGTTTATTTGCTTCTTATACATTTGCTGACTATTTTGCTCTTGCTCTGGAACGACCTGCTAATGTAGATGCTGGAAATTTTCTTATCTCAATGCTTCCAACCTTTATTGGTTTAGCTTTAACAGCACTTATAGCAACGTTAATGCTTGTCATTACAACAACCGAATATTGTATTCTTGTACACAAAAGCGGTAAAGATAGTTTTGAACTAAAATCGTTTTGTCTTCTGTGTATTCGCAAAATTCCATCATATTTATTGTATATGATTGTTGTTTCTATCATGTCAGGAATCGGTGCCATCCTCTGTTATTTACCGACAATTTATCTACAGGTTGTATTCTCTTCAATTTATGCCGTAAAAGCTAATGAAGGGCTTTCGCTAGGTGACAGCATTTCTCGATGCTTCAGGATAATTAAAGGGAATTGGTGGAGTACTTTCGGTTTGCAATTAGTAGTGCAAATTGCTTTAAGTGTTATAGGAGGTATCTTCATTCTTCCGATGTACATATTAATGATTGTGCGTACTTATTTTTCTGTGGAGCAATTACAAGGTGCTGGTGAAGTTCCGGCATATGTAAGTATTCTTACTGTATTTTTTACGATCGTTGCTCTAGTAGCAAATTATATTTTGGGCGGAGTATCGCATATAGCATCTACATTCAGGTACTTTTCACTTGCAGAACAAAAAGATGGTAGTTCAATGTTTTCGCAGATAGATAGAATTGGAACTACTAGTGATAGTAATTTGCCGGAGGAAACTTATTAATAAGAAAATATGGAAAACAAGTTGAGGTCTTTACGAGAGTGTTACTCAATAAGCCGTTTTATATTCGCTTTTGAGATATTAACAGGGATATTGAGTTTGTTTTGTGCGCAGAGATTCTTGTTCAAGAATGAGAATAGGTTCAAGAAACTCTTGAACTTGGAAATTACAAAGGATTTTGATAGGTGTATGAGGCGCGTCACAATTACTATAATGATCTTGTATTGCTTGCCGCTGTACTTTTTTATCAATCTTTGAATGAGTAATTATGAATGAAGTATCAACAAAGTCGTCATTCATCTATGTAATGGATATCAAGCAAACAATTACTTCTAGTGTAGATTTTATTAGAAGCAACTGTAAGAATTTGATAAGAATTCTTACAGTTATAATTGCTCCGATATCAACCTTTGTTGGACTTTTTTCAGTCTTTACATTAACGGATTATTTTACCTTAGTTCTATATGAAAATTCAAAACCGCATCAAATTGAAAGTTACATCTGGAGTAGTGTACCTGTTCTTGTAGGTTTGGGATTCGCTTTCATTATTGCAACGTTTGGTCAAATAATTTTTATAACTGAATACTGTGTTTATACACATAGAAATGGAAAGGACGGTTTTGTCCTATCTGATTTGCTTACGGTATGTCTTAAAAAAGCTCCGAATTACATTCTTATGATGATAGTCGTTTTGTTGATAACCGTAATCGGAGGAGGTCTTTACTATTTTCCCGCCATTTATCTTATGATCGTATCTTCGACAGTGTATGCGGTAAAAGCAAATGAAAATTTATCGTTTGGCGAGGCGATACATCGTTGTTTTAAACTTATGAAGGGAAGCTGGTGGAAGACGTTTGGACTGTATCTCGTTATTGGTATTGGTATAAGTATCTTAGCAACGATTTTCTTTATACCATTTTTTCTTACTTTTACAGTCAAATTGAGCTACAGTGCAGAACAAGCTCAACGTATAGGATATAATGTTTTAATGACAATGCTTTTAATCTTTTCGTCGCTAATTGCTATTTTGGGTAATCTTATATTATCATCAGTAACTCATATTGTATATATTTCGTTATTTCTCCCTTGTAGAGATAAATGATGTTAAAGATAAGTTAGTACAGATTGATAGGATATGAAATGCTGTGGTCAATAATTTGTCGGAGGATTTTTTTTAATGTTTTTATGCAGGATTATTGTTCTTCTATTAATATGCTTTGTGAAGTTATCGGCAAATGAGATTATATATGATTCATCGTACATACAAGCTCGCACGATTCCGAGTGATGTTATAGGAAAATATACGAATGATGATACGTTTAGTTATGAAACCGAACCGAAGATTATTAAACCCGATAATTCTTTATGGTATTACTTACGCCAAAAAGTTGCCGAATTCCTCGAGAACTTGGGCTTAAGCAGTGTAGGGGATTGGCTTCTATATATTCTTGCCGCTTCTGCAATCATAGCTATTATTGTATCCTTTATGAAAACAGGATTTTTTGGTGTAATAGCGGGTAGAAATGCCCACATTCTTTCATTCGAGGAAGAAAAGGAGAATATTCATGAACTTGATTTTCCTACTTTAATCGCAAGAGCTCTTGAGAGTAAGGAGTATAGATATGCAGTTCGATTACAATATCTGCAATTATTAAAGAACCTTACCTTAAAAGGTATAATCATCTGGAAACCTGAAAAAACTAACCGTGAGTATTTAAGAGAATTATCTAATAAGCCGGCATATGCTTCATTTCTAAAAATAAACAGAATCTTTGAATATGTATGGTATGGAGAAATCGTAATAGATAAGGAAGGATATACATCCGTTGTCAATCAGATTGAACAGTGTAACAGAATTGTGGAGAAGGGTGTATGAAAACTATAGTAATAGCCGTATCCGTTCTTGTTGTACTTATTATTATTGTTACAGCTGTAGAGTATAATCGTCCTAAGCCAATTAATTGGAGTCAAACATACTCCCGATACGATAAAATACCATATGGAACATTTATCTTTCGTGACATGTTGGAAAAATTATATCCGGGCACAGTCTGCCTAAACAATAATGAACCTCCATATGAAAGTTTGCAACCGTACTTGGAAGTTGGTGGTTACAAAAATCAAAGCGGTAATCTCTATATTGCAGTCAGTAATTCTTTTATACCGGATTCATTTGATACAGATCATATCTTGTCTTTTGTGAGTCGTGGTAATACTGCCCTTATAGCAGCAACTTACTTTTCCGGTGATTTTACCGATACCTTAGGGTTTGAGGAAACGTATATATGGGAGGGCAATGACTCAACTCAAGGTAAAGAACGTTTTGTTAATCGTCACCTTAAGCATAACTCTGATTATTATTTCCGAAAAGGAATTGTCGTACGGGGCTTCGATAAAATTGATACAGCTAATGCACATGTTATTGCCGTGGACGATGACAATAGACCCACTATACTAAAGTATAATATTGGGAATGGCTCTATGATTATTTGTAGTAATCCGGTAGCTTTTACTAATTATACGATTATGAGTCATAAAAACAGGGGGTATTTTGAAAGAGTTTTAGCATATATACCTCCGATTTACGGTGATATAATTTGGGATGATTTTTATGCAATAGGAAAGAGAGAACCACAATCTCCTTTCAGATATTTGTTATCTCAAGAGCCGTTACTTTATGCCTTATGGATAGGTATTATAGGCGTATGTATATATCTGTTTTGGTTTGGAAAAAGAAAACAAAGGATAATTCCTATCGTCGCACCAATAACCAATACAACATTGGAATTTGCTCATACTGTTGGAACATTATACTTTGAAAGGGGAAATCATAAAAACCTGGCAGATAAAAAAATTACGCATTTTCTTGAATTCCTACGTTCGAGATTTTACATTAAGACTAATATACTTGATAAAGATTTTCTGGCTGAACTGCATGAAAAGAGTGGGCATGATTTTGTTAAAATAGAGCGGTTATTTGCTCACATATCCGCTATTCGTCAATCATCATCAATTAGTGAAGAATCAATGGTTTCGATTTGTACTGCTATTGACGATTTCTATCATCATTGTAATGCAGCAGCCACAATGCAACATTAAGTTTCTTTCTAATTCGGATAACTTCATATATCTAAAATTGTTATAGAGTATGTTTTCAAAATGTTCCGTATGTTGTAATGATTGCTTTAATACTGTGATTCCTCGCGAAAAAAAAAATCAACTAATTTAAGCGGTTCATTTAAGTATTTTGATTTCGTCACATACTATCATGCTTCGTAAGGGGTTCCTATCATGAAAAAACTGTACTGTATCATTTATTTGTTTTTAGCTTCACATCCTCTTTTTTCTATAACATTAGAGGTAGGCAATGGAAAAACATATAGCCGCTTACAATCCGCCGCTGCAATGGCTAAACCCGGAGATACAATTCTCATTCGAGAAGGTGTTTACTCAGGTGGAGATTATGTTGAAAACCTAAAAGGTACTGCCGATGCGTGGATTCACATTCGAGCGGCTATGGGTGAGACAGTAATATTTCGCGGTAATACCCAAGCTTTTCATCTGACGGATCCTGCGTATCTGCATATTTCAGGACTTATATTTGAACAACAAACAGGCAATGGTGTTAATATTGATGATGGTGGAAGTTATGATACTCCCGCTGACAATATTAAGATTGAGAATTGCGAATGGCGGGGAATGAACGCTACGGGAAATAACGATGAATTGAAAATGTCGGGGGTTGATAATTTTCAGATTCGTAAATGTATTTTCCGAAACGGAGCAACAGGTGGCTCTCTTGTTGATATGGTAGGTTGCCATAAGGGAGGTTTTGAGGAGAATATTTTTGAAAACGGGGGCTCTAATTCTATTCAGGCAAAAGGCGGGACTAGCGATATAACCATCTATAGAAATAAATTTGTTAATGGCGGAGAGAGGGCACTGAATATTGGCGGTTCTACAGGATTGCAGTTCTTCCGTCCTATTGATGTGAAGTATGAAGCATCACAAATTCGTGTTTATTCAAACATTTTTGTCGGTTCAACATCACCGATTGCTTTCGTCGGTTCAATCCTGTGTGAAGTAAGGGGTAATACAATTTACAAACCCGGTCGTTGGGCTATAAGAATTCTTCAAGAAACAGTTGGAAACGGTTTTGAACCGTGCGGAAAAAGTGATTTTTCAGATAATCTTATTGTGCATAATTCTCCTCAACCTGCCATTAATATAGGGGCAAATACAGCACCGGAAACTTTTACCTTTACATTTAATTTGTGGTATAATCCCGATAATAGTTCATGGCAAGGACCCAATGCACCGGCTACAATGGATCCTACAATCCTTATAGCTGACCCTAAGTTTGTGGATAC
>JALHLL010000130.1:0-2681 GCA_022844575.1 bacterium | reverse complement strand
AATCGGTTTCCATCTTCAAGTGACATCACCGGCAAAGGGTTCCGGTTCAGGTTCCGCCGATTTGTTTTATGATTATTACGGAAGACAATTTGCACCTTATAATGGCAGTGGATATAATCGTTGTAGAGGTGCTGTTGAGTATTATCCTTTAACCGATATATCTGATCTTGAAACACCGAATGGGCTTATTATATATCCTAACCCTTCAAGCGACATTGTGTATATCAAACATCAAAGAAATACAGAAAAATCGGTCGTAAGTGTTGAATGTATTGAAGTAATATCGGGAATGAAATTCCCTATACTCTTTGCTCAATTTGGTGCTACCACGCGATTTGATACACATTCACTCTATCAGGGCAAGTATTCTATAGTTATGAATGGCGAGAATATAGGAACAATAACAGTAATACGATAATTTTACGCACACACTTTAGTTTTTGTGGTTAGGAGATATGTAGTGATGACATGTTTTCACATGTATGTTAAGCGATGTAACCGAAAAGTGCATCCAAAATAAGTATGGATGAAGCGGAGAGAGTAAATGCCCTTACTGTACTGTTTCCCACACCTTCTGCTCCTCCGATTGTTCTCATACCGACATGACATCCTATTATAGCCGTTACTCCGCCGAATACCATACTCTTCGATAGACTTAGTCCTATTTCGTAAACGGAAAAAAATCGAGTGACGGAATCGAAGAATACTTCAGCCGAAAAGCCAAACATAAGATTGGTTAAGAAGAAAGCCCCTGCCAGAGCAACAATATTGGAAAAAACGGCAAGTATAGGCATCATTGTTAATGCCGCGACAACTCGCGGCATTGATAAATAACGATTTTTATCTATTGCCATCATTTCAAGAGCATCAATTTGTTCAGAAACTGCCATAGTGCCGATCTGTGCAGCAATTGCACCACCCACACGACCGGCAATTACCAGTGCAGTTAATACAGGGGTTAGCTCCGAGAAAACGGCTGTGGCTATTGAACCACCGATAAATGGTCTTGCAATTGCAATCAGGTTAAACTTAGTAAATAAATCAGTTGCCTGCAATGCGGCAATTGCACCGGTAAATGAACCGATAAGTATAACTAACGGTAAAGATTCTGCCCCCACAATTCTCATTTGTTCAACTACTAATCGCCAATCTTTACCTATTTGGGGCAAGTAACGGATTACCTGATAAAAGACTGTTGAAATTTGACCGAATTCGGTGAGAAAGTTCAATACCTTTCTTCCGATGTATCCAAAAACATTCATAATATGTTGAAACAAGTAAAACTGATGCTATGCTACCTTTATCCAGACATGGTAAAACGTATCGTTTCGATTTTTATGATTGTTTCGCTGGCTTTTACTTGGGAATGATCAGTATTTGTGACTTAGTCACGTATTATACTATAGGTTTGTCGTAAATTGTAGAGTAACAATTATACAATCTTTTACATTTAATGGGTGATGTTATGAAAAAAAATATGGGTAGTATTGATCGTGTATTGCGAATCGCAATCGGTATAGCCTTAATCACATATGGCATAATGAATCAATCGTGGATAGGTTTTATAGGTATTATACCCATTTTAACCGCATCAGTGCGTTTTTGCCCCCTCTATACTATATTTGGCATGTCAACATGCAAGGTTGAACCGAAATCATAAATTGATGTTTGATACTCCCGAAGGCGGGCAAGCCCGACTTTTATGTAAGTTAATATGCTTGAATGATATATATCATCAGGAAGTTCAGTGAAAAATGGCTATATTATGTTATGTAGTAACATCATTTTTCTTATTAAGGAGTTTTGTATGAAAAGAAATCTACTTCTTTTTTGTACGGTTTTTGTATTTGTCATCGGTTTTATTGGCTGTGATAAAAGTACGGATACTGATAATACTGGAAATGATAATGGTGAGTTAGGAGGTCAAACCGACATTGATCTTAACAAAATAGGTACAAACTACGATGTATTTTTTCCTTTCCCTGAACGTGATCGTATTAAGGATTCCACGATTGTTACGAAGAATGAAAATGGCCTTGTCACTTATAAACACAGTTCAGTTTTCGATACGGTTTTTTTCAGAGCATTGGAAAAATCATTGGGTTTGAATGAATTTCCGTCAACCTTAAGAAAAGCGGCTTTAGACATGTATTTGAAAAAGTACAATGCTACATTGGATTCTACCGATAAATTGAATATAAAATTAAAGGCAGAATTTAAGGCAAGAGTAACATCGGAAGGTATTCAGGAATATTTCAGCAGTAATAATGACTATACAAAACCGAAAACTATCGTTGCCTATTCGTGGAATGTGGGACTAAAATATCAATTCACCGATGCAGAGGGCGGTGTAATAACACGTGAAGTAGTATCAAAATCAACTACGGATGATTATCCTTTGGGTTTTATGTTCATAAAAGTTATTCAAGTTGAGGAAACTAAAAAAGACGACCCGATTGTAGAAAAAACGACATGGATTGCTAATCATAAATTTGGTTTGGTCGGAATACATATCAAAATGAAAAACGGAAAAGAGTTAAAACTGGGCATATTTTAAAAGAATGCGAAATTTGAGTTCAAGAATATTTAGTGAAGAAGTTTTTTTAATTCATTGTGGTGAAGTATTTCAATGACGCCACGTGAGGTTTTTATCATTTCTCTGATTTCGAAGTCTTTTAAGA
>JALHLL010000129.1:933-9617 GCA_022844575.1 bacterium | reverse complement strand
GTTCCAAACATCGCCGCAAGTGCATTCGTGCTCGATAAAGCATTACCCATAGATTAGTCTCTGTAATGTCCAATTCCTTACAAATATGTTCCGTACTCTCATCATCAAATTCACGCAAAGAGAATAAAGAAGCAAGTCTGGGGGATAATTTTTCATGGCATCTGGTATAGGCATTCCAGAATTCTTTACGCTCCAATTCGGAATAGGGAGTGTTTTCCCATCCGAGAGGCATTGTTGCATCACGCCAATGTTCGGGGCGTTCATCGTTTTCACTTTCAAACAGATTTTCTTTTTCAAAAGGTAAAATATCGTCGAGAAACTCAGTTTTTATTAAGCGTCGGAGAGTGTCAATAATTTTGTACTTCAGAATTGCTGTCAGCCATGTTTTTTCACTACTTTTTCCATTAAAAGTGTGCTTTGCCTGTAATGCAGCCAAGAAAGTTTCCTGAACAGCATCTTGCGCAGTACTTTTATCTTTAAGGCGTAGAATAGCGAACCCGTAAAGATAATCGCCATATTGATCGACCCATGTTTCGGGATGTGAAAGTGTATGATTCCGACTTAGAACATTTGTTTCGGATATTTCACTCATTATCGGAGAGGAGTGTAAAAATATAAATTCATTTTATTAACATCATTTACCAAAAATAGAGAAATGTTGCCAATGAAATTCTATGTACAACCCATGTTTACGGTAATATATTGTTTTTTGTTTTATACTATACTTTCAAGGATGGATAGTATCCTCTTTCCCGCAGCATCCCAGTTCAACTCATCTTCATATCTTTTTCGTGAGGTCTGCGAAAGTTTATAATATGTATCGGGGCTGTTCCATAACTCGGCAATTGTTTCCGCATATTCTTTTCCTGTTGCTGAAAAGGGGAGAAGGTGCCCGTTAATACCGTGTTTTACGGCAGTCGGAACTCCGCCCACAGATGTTGAAATAGACGGTAATCCGAAAGCGGATGCTTCACAAAAAACGATTCCGTATGCTTCAGCACGAGTAGGTAATAGGAGAAATGACGATGTGCGTAATAGTTCTATGAGACGTGTTAGATCGTTGGGTATGCTCTTATTAAGAAAGGGTATTACATCAACATTTTTGTCAGACTGAACTTGTACAGGAGGCACACATCCGCATACTATTAAAGAAGCGTTAACCCCCATTGCGTTAAGCTCTTTCATCGTATTATAAGCAATATCTCCCCCTTTTCTTATCCAATCTACACCTAAGAAAAGCAGTGAACATTTATTCCCGATTTTGTTCCGAATAGCTTCCTCAGTTTTTGGAATGAATGATGAGTCAATATTTGCACCATAAGGTACTACATGTACTTTTCTCTTATCTGTTTTATGATGTATAATTGCTTCATCGGCAGCCCATTGTGAGCAATATATGGCAGCTGCGGAGCGTGCAAGAGCATTAACATCAACCGAATTGCCATCTATTTTGGATTTCTCTGTTATATTACTCCAATCGGGATAAAAGTCCTTCATAAGCGAAAAAACCGCATCCGCAGTAAATGAAATGGGTATCTCAGTTTCTAATTCGGCAATCGGTAGATTCCATACACTAAATAGTACATCAGCTTTTACAATTTTCAGTGCATCCTGAATTTGTTGTGCATACCCCCGTACTATTGTTGGGTCGAAATTTCGTAAGTGCTTTTTTCCTAATACGGATTTGTAAAACTGTTGCCGTATTTTACTCAGTAAGTGATTTTTTTCATAAAGTGGGGCAATATATGAAACGTTGTGTCCGCTTTGTTTAAGTGACTTCGCAAGGTAATATCCTGTTCCCGACCAGCTTTTTATATTCTTGGGATCAAATGAACTTATATATGCAATATTCATCAAAAAACTATAAAAAAAGCGAAGATATTCACTTCGCTTTCTAATTCTACAAAAAAAATTAACTGATTACATCTGTGCAAAAATATTACGTGCAATCACCATACGTTGTACCTCGCTCGTACCTTCACCTATGGTAAGTAATTTCGAATCACGCCATAACTTCTCAACCGGATATTCCTTAATATATCCATAACCGCCATGTATTTGTATAGCATCTTCCGCAGCTTTTACACAAATCTCACTTGCATACATTTTTGCTTGCGCGGCTGCCAAGGTTATATTCTGTCCATTATCGCGCATCCATGCAGCTTTGTAAGTAAGTGCTCTCGCAGCTTCCACTTCCGTTGCAATACGCGCCAACTTAAATTGAATAGCAGGCATTTCGTGTAATCTTTGTCCGAATTGCTTCCGCTCATTCGAATACTTTAATGCTGCATCAAGAGCACCTTGTGCTAATCCGACAGACAACGCCGCAATTGAAATACGACCTCCATCAAGTATTTGTAATGCTTGAATAAAACCTTCACCTTCATTACCGAGTATATTAGCTGCAGGTACTCTCACATTATCAAGGGTTATTCCTGCAGTATCGGAACAACGCATACCTAATTTATTTTCTTTTTTCGAGCCATAGAAGCCCTTCATGGACTTATCAACAACTATTGCAGAAATACCTTTCTTACCATTTTCCGGAGAGGTTACGGTCATAACAACACATACATTGCCAACATTCCCATGTGTTATGAAATTCTTTGAGCCGTTGATTATTATATCATCTCCATCTCTTACACCAACTGTACGCATTCCCCCTGCATCGGACCCTGAGCCCGGCTCGGTTAATCCCCATGCAGCAAGTGTTTCGCCCGAAGCCAGCATCGGCAAATATTTTTGTTTGATTTCTTCAGAACCGAAACGTAAGATATGCCCTATACCCAAACCGTTATGTGCAGCAACACCAAGAGCAATTGATGGACAAGCACGAGCAAGCTCTTCTACTATGACAGCATACTCCTGATACCCCATGCCCGAACCGCCATATTCTGTCGGTACAAGTATTCCTAAAAATCCAAGTCTTCCTAATTTTCTGAAAATCTCATGAGGGAACTCTTGTGTTTCATCATAATGGAGTGCAATGGGAGCTATTTCGTTCTGAGCAAAGTTGCGAGCCGCATCTTGTATTAATTTCAGATCGTCCGTTAATTCAAAATTTAATGTTTCGGTAATGGTATCGGTCATATTCAGTTCTCCGATTTCAATAAAATATTATATTCGTTTACAAATTTACGGTGTTAATTATAGTTGTGGCGCAATACTGTTATTATTGAACAATATGTCTTTTGCAATTCGTTCTGTTTTTTCGCTATCAACAAGTATTTCTACTAATGAAAGACTAAACTCTATTGCAGTGCCTGCGCCACGGCTCGTTATAAAATTTCTGTCTATTACAACGGATTCTTCTAAATAAGTATATTCATTTAACAAGTGCTTTACCGATGGATGGCTTGTTAAAGCAATATCATCAGGTAGAAGGTTGAATTCAGCCAATAGTGAAGGTGCGGCACATATAGCGGCTATAAACCCATTTCTATCGAGATGCATATTCAGGATACGCTCCGTATTAGGATCGGAAATAAGATTGAGTACACCATCATTTCCGCCCGGAATTACAATCATTTCAAATGTATCATTTTCGGATATTTGCTCTAATTGCATATCAGGTATTATGCGAATACCGCGCGAACATGTTACAATTTCATTATCACCGCCGACGATAACGGATAAACCCGCCCTCCTCAATATATCAATAATGGTCACCGCCTCCATTTCTTCGGAGCCGTGAGCTATCATTACCAATACATGATTCATACTTTCCATTGTTTAAAGCCCTTAATCGGTGAGAATATCTCGAAGTGAATGTTCCAAATCAGGAAAACGAAATTCATAACCCTTTTGTTGTGCAACATTCGGTATTACCCTTTGACTATTTGTGACCATCACGGCATTTTCACCCATCACAATTGAAAGTACAAACTTAGGAATTGATAAAAAAACGGGTCTCCTGAGTACGACACCTAAAGTCTTTGCGAATGTTCTCATTCTTACCGGGTTAGGCGATACGATATTCATGATGCCTTTGATACTCTCATTTTCCATCGCCCAAACAATCATTCCGACAACGTCCATGTGATGTATCCACGACCACCACTGATTTCCTGTACCGAAAATTCCCCCTATACCAAAGCGGAATGTAGGTAACATTTTTGAGAGTGCACCTTCATTTTTATCTAAAACAATTCCTATCCTTCCGATGACAAGACGAGTTTTTTCTTCAGCTATCTGTGCCGACTGTTCCCATTCTTTGCAAACATGCGAAAGGAAGTCTTCCGAATAGGGTGGTATTGAGCTTTCATCACAAATTTCTTCTTCAACATTCCCATAATAGCCAACTGCAGATGCAGAAAAGAAAAACTTTGGGGGGTGTATTGAATTATTGATGCTTTCGGAAAGATATTGAGTAATAAGAGAACGACTCTTCATAATAACTTGTTTATGCTTTTTTGTCCAACGCTCTGAAACCGGAGCTCCTGCCAAGTGTATTACAACATCCGAACCGTCTATCCATTGAGTCCACTCTTTGTCACCCGATAAAGGATTCCATGTCTTATATTGTAATAGCGGGTGGTGATTTTTTTTGTCTGTAGATATTGAGCGTGTAAATACAATGACTTCATGTTGTTTTTGAAGAAGTGTATCTATAAGTTTTTTTCCGAGAAGTCCCGAACCACCCGTAATGACGATTTTAGCCATATTTACTCCTACCGGCAAAAAAAAACGCATAGACAAATTTTACACTGTCTATGCGTTTAACAACGTTTTTTAGTTAAATGATTATTCGCTTATAACCCATACTTTAACTGTTGTCGTCACTTCGGGGTGAAGTTTAACTTTTACATCAAATACCCCTAATGATTTAATCGGTTCATCTATCGTTACATTACGTTTGTCAATATCATAACCGCGTAATTGTAACTCGTCTGCCACCATTTGTTGTGTAACAGTACCGAACAAACGACCTTCCTCACCGACTTTCATACCAATCGATAGTTGAATTTCGGCCAATTTTGAAGCAAGAAGTTCGGCTTCGGTTTTCAGTTTTGCCATATTGGCAATGTAACGTTTTTTCTCGGACTCGAATGATTTAATCGCGCCCGGTGTTGCATAGTATGCAAGGTTATTAGGTATAAGGTAGTTACGTGCATAGCCATCGCGTACAGTGACGATTTCACCCATAGCACCCAAATTTTCTACCTCTTGACGAAGAATGATTTTCATGACGTTCTTTCGTAATTTCTACAGTAAGTGAGTTTGGATAAATTATTCGCCTTGTTTTTCGGCTGCTGCTTTTGCTGCTTGAGCTGCTGCATATGCAACACGTGCAGCACGGTAATCACGCAATTTTTGCGGAAGATGAACTGATAAATGACGCAGTACATTCTCTTCGAGAGTAAACATACGTTCAATCATCGGAACAATAGCCGGAGCTATTTCATATGCCATATACACATAAAACCCATTATGTTTTTTCTTAATTGGGTATGCAAGGCGACGACGACCCCATTTGTTGTGGTCAATAATATTTCCGCCGTGTTGTTCTATGTATTCTGTAACACGTGCGACCACTTGTTCAATATCAGCATCTTCCAATGCTGCATTGATAATGTACGTGGATTCATATAAGCGGCGTGCGCTCATTCTGAATTCTCCTATGGTTGTTTATTAAAACAGCCGTAAACCCTAAGGCACGGCAGGGAATTGAAAGACCACAAAAATACGAAACTTATACGTAAGAAAAGAAAAATTTTAGACTTTTAGTCGATATAAAGCCTAAATGTGTGTATTGGGGATTACAAAACCATATTCATATTTTAGTTCTGAAGGCAGATATTAAAGCAAATGACACTAACTTTTGCTATTTGTATATAGTCCGTTCTATTAGATTACCGAGTGTATTACGTACTATAAGGATGTTTGCGGAAGCATAAAGAATAAAGATACATCCAGATTCGTTAACGTAATTTTGTAATGGCTTAATTCATATAAAAGTAGGTACATGAAACTTATCTTCAGAGTGTTTGGTTTTCTTAAGGGCTTCAGACATCTTTTATTCCTTTCAATTTTACTTAATACTGTGTATTCACTGCTTGATGCCGCCGCTATAGCAGTTATTCAGCCGATTTTTGAAGTTCTTTTCGGAACTAAGTCACAAATCATAACTCAAACGGTTCATGCGACAACTCAAACATCGTTTTTGGCAGGACTTAAAAATGGTTTTTATGAATTTTTGAGAAATCTGACATTCAGTTCCGATCCTTTTGAGACATTGTTTCGTTTGGCATTAATGATTTTTGCTATTTTCTTCGCTAAGAATATACTGAAAATGTGTTCGGCTCTTGTAAACACACGCTTTACGGAGTATGTTGTTAAATCCATGAGAGATTCTATATTCAATAAACTTGTGTCACTCTCGATGGACTTTTACAATAAACGTAAAGTCGGCGATCTTATGTCGTTGGTAACAAATGATATATCTGTTATGCACGGCGGCATTTCGCCGATAATGTACACTTTATTTCGTGAGCCGATACAAATTTTGTTTTTTCTCGGGTTATTACTTTCCTTTTCGCCGAAACTTACTTTAATCGCTTTCAGTACAAGTATTTTTAGCTTATTACTTATTCGTTTCTCCGTTAAATTTCTAAAAAGGTATAGTCTTCGTATGCAAGATGCTGTTGCCGGCTATACTACTGTGCTTGTCGAGGTACTTTCCGGTATAAGAATTATAAAGTCATTAAGCGCGGAAAGTGTTGTTTCCAAACGCTTTACTAATCAAACCCAGCGTTATGTCAATGCTGCAATGAAAAATCAAATCGTTTCTTCGCTTATACCCTCCATCAATGAACTTACTGCGATTGCAGCATTATCAGTCGTACTATATATGGGTGGCGTGGAGGTATATGCGGGTAATATGAAAGGGGAGGAACTCCTCACATTCCTCTTTGCATTATTTGCAATAATGAAGCCCATAGCAGCATTAACGGAAATGCCTGCGCAAGTACAAAGGGGTTTGGTAGCTGCCGAAAGGGTATTTTCCGTTCTTGATTTGATACCAAACATAAGGGATGGCAAAAAAACAGTAAATGAGTTTAATAATGAGTTGAAAATTAATAATATAACTTTTGCTTATTCAGACAAGAACGCTCTGGAAAATGCTACAGTTATTATACCGAAATCGAAGAAAATTGCCCTGGTCGGCTCTTCAGGCAGTGGTAAAAGTACTTTATCCGATTTGGTGATACGATTTTACGACCCTCAGAAGGGTTCTATAGAAATTGACGGTTCGGATATTAAGGATTTTACTCTTGAATCATATCGCTCATTATTCGGTGTGGTTTCACAGGAATCGATTCTATTTAACGATACGATTGCCAATAATATACGCCTTGCTTCACCAAATGCCACGATGGAAGAGGTGATGAGAGCAGCTAAAATTGCTCATGCCCATGATTTTATCAATAATTTGTCGCATGGGTATGATACGTATATCGGTGATAGGGGAATCATGCTTTCAGGAGGACAGAGACAAAGAGTTGCCATAGCACGGGCATTGTTACATCGTCCTGAGATTGTTATTTTTGATGAAGCAACCTCCGCTTTGGATTCTGTTTCGGAGCAAGCTGTACAGGAAGCAATTACCGAAGTTCTAAAACATCAGACGGCAATTATTATTGCACATCGTCTTTCAACGATAATCGATTGTGATTGTATATATGTATTTGAAAACGGACGTATAGTGGAGCAGGGTACACATAATCAGTTGCTAGCAAACAATTCCGTTTATAGAAAACTCTATGATATTCAATTTTCAACGTAATGCCTTCATCAATCAAAAATAATATCGGTTCAATCGTATTTGCATGTCTTCTTTCCATGTGTTTATGGATATATGTGAGTTTGAAGACCGTAACTACGCAAATCGTACAGTACCCTGTAACGATAACAGTACAGGAAGGGAAAGCTATCACAACGAGTTACCCGATGAGAGTTGATGTAAAGGTAAGAACAAACGGATGGCAGTTATTTAACCTTCAATATATTGGGATACCGCCTGTTTGTAATGTAAAAACCGATTCGAGATTACCGGACTCAATCGGCAGAATATTGTTTACCAAAAATGAAATATTAAGGGGACTACTTCCAAATCTGAGTCTCGATAAAATTGTCGATTTAACACCTGAAGAATTCAGTATAGGTTTAAGTGTACTTACAAAGAAAAAAGTACCTGTAAAACCTAATATCAGTATTGAATTTTTTGAAACTTATGGCTTGACAAGTACTTTAAAGATGAAACCTGATAGTGTTGAATTATCAGGTAGTTATGAATCCTTAGCAAATATTACATCATGGAGTACTGTACCAATACGACTTATGGATGTTTTTTCTGATTTTTCAGTTTCTTCAAAATTGAGTGACTCGCTGAAACCCTTAGTGGAATGCGTAACAAGGGAAGTGCAAATTTCGGCAACCGTTGATGAACTTGTTGATATGGACATGGAAAATATTCCGGTCGAGATTATTAATGCACCGGAAAAATTGAGCGGACATAGAATTTTACCTACAACAGTTACGGTAGCTGTTCGTGGGGGTGTACATAAGCTGTCATTGTTAAAAACATCTGATATAAAGGTAACTCTTGACTATAAAACAATTTTGTCAGATTCGACAGGGTATTTAAAACCTATCATAACAGCACCACAATCTATACAAATTAT
>JALHLL010000129.1:0-923 GCA_022844575.1 bacterium | reverse complement strand
ATAACGATGAAACCAAGGTACATAAAGCACCGACGAAATATACAACTGATAAATACGCTCTCAACAGTATATTAGGCATATAAGTTTGTTTTCAAGAAATTATCATTTCAAAGCCAAAAAAAACTCGGTATATTTGTACTCGAAATTCACTTTTTCAGTAAACTTTTTGAGGTAACTCATGTTCAAATCAAAATTATTTTTAGCATTTGCTTTGGCTGGTGCGCTTGTTATTGGTGGTTGTAATGAAAATACTACTGACCCTATTGCGGATAAACCAAATGCTCCCACAGCAATTATGGCTCAATCGGCAAGTGAAACTTCTGTAAGAATCAAATGGACGGCTCCTACTACAACTTTTGATAATTTCAATGTTAAAGTAATGGATGGAGCAACACAAGTTGGTACTACCGCAACTGTCCCCAAGGCAACTACAACATATACTGCAACCGGTCTAACGGCTGGAAAAGTATATACATTTGAGGTCATGTCGGTCGCCGGTACTGAAATGAGCAGTAGCGTAAGTATTAAATGGTCACCTGCACACCGCGCTACTTCTCTAAGATTGTATTCGGGTACTAATAATACTCAGGGTAGTGGTCTGAATATTTTCGGTACAGCCGGCCCTTCCAATAAAAAAGTAGCCGAAGGTGCTATGTGGGATTTGTGTTTTGATGACGAGGGTGGTACATTTGTTGGTTCTCCGGGCGTAAGCAAATATGTTAAGGAAAAAATAGTTTGCGGTGAGTCAATGTATGTTTTTGCAAAAGCCGAAGATCAAGAAGCGCGACTTATTTCTATGGGAAGATTATATACCGGGATAAGTTCATTAGACGAGATTTACGAAACCCAAGACCTTTCTGTACTTGCAAACAGCACAGACAAGTTTGAAGAAAAATTGGTTGACCTTAATACGGTAGCTGATA
>JALHLL010000128.1 GCA_022844575.1 bacterium | reverse complement strand
TTGTGTGATGTTCCTATATAGGTCATTACAGCGTATGTAGTGCCTATATTTCGTACAGTAAAGGATACTCTTTTTTCATCGCCTATACATATAGTGCCAACATTTATCGGTCCTTTATCGGCATTAATAATAGGCCCCGCAAAGTGTGCTTCCACATCAATAGAAAAGGCCTTTTTATTACCCCTTGTTGTGGTCGAATCATTACATGTAAATTGCAATATGGCTTTGCTCGTTTTTGTTGCGACGGTAAGTATATATTTTATTTTTAACCACGCTTTTTGTTTTGGCGGAATAGTTATCGTTCTATCACCTTGGGCATTCCATCCTACAATCGAAAAATTTTGCGGATCGGTGGTAGAGATATTAAGAGTATAAATTTGTAAAGGAGAATTCCCGGTATTTTCAATCGGGACGGAATCTATCAAAGCATTTGTACATCGTGCTTTTATAGAAAAAGTAGCCGGATGATTGACAATAGGCGATTTTCCGTACGCACGTACCCTAACAAAAAAGTCACAAGAATTTACAAGTATTTTGTAGCGATTTTCCACCCAACCTGTATCTGCCGGACTTACACTGAACATTAATTGATCGGATGAAGCCGGAGGAATAATAAGTGGTAATGCCGAAACAAAATTATAAATATTATCAGTTTTTATTTTCTCTGCTTTTCTTACCGTAACCTGTTGTACTGCTCCGTTTATAATATTAATTGCTTTTTGTGTAGGTTTTCCGCATGGTACGGCTTGAAAATCCACCAAAGTATCTATTGCCTGCGCTGTTAATCCTTCCGCTTTTCCGGTTAACGGAATTTCAAATACCGACGGCGGATTGCCATAGGAGATGGTTAATATTGCGGATTTTTCTCCGGTGGCTGTAGGCTTGAATTTAATGATAAGACGAGTACTATCACAATTTTTTACGGTAGCCGGTATCGGTGTATTAAACACGGAAAAATCACCTGCATCATTACCGGTAATTTGTATATCGGCAATTTCAGTGGCAAAGGACTGTAAGCGAATATAAAGTGTATCATAACTTTCGGAAGGAAAACAGCGTTCGCCATAATTCAATGCCACTTTCGATGTGGAGCGATAGGGTGGACGTAAACGATAAATCGCTTTATCAGCTGCAATCCATCCGGTGGAGTCATCAATAAACCAAATATCATCGCAATCGGCTTTTACACCACAATTTCGCGATTCCCATGAAGCACCCCCATCAGAGGTATAATATACTTGTGATCGTATGCCTACAGCCCAACCCTTTTGTTCGCCCAAAAGAAAAGTGCCATACATTGCACCGCCTGTAATAAAGTTATTCCATGAATTGCCATCATCCAAACTGAATCGAATTCCCCCGATATTCGTATCACCGTTACAATTATCGCCGGAAACGGGTATTAAATGTGAATAATTGAACTTTGTAAATTCTTCATGCCATGCAATGCCGCCGGTTGTTGACTTTACGCTCCATGTAACACCGCCATTGGTTGTTTCCCACATATAACCACTACTCATTGCCCAACCCATACCCGTAGCAGAGGTAAGAAATACATCGGTCAGCCCCGAAGCATCAACCAAAGTACTATCACGAAAACGCCCCCACGTTAAACCGCCATTTGTTGTGCGGAAAAAGTATCGGACATAATTGGGTCCATTACAGCCGCCACCTATTACCATTCCCGTATCGGCACTTACAAAATATGTTCCCCATAAATTAGTACCTGCGGTAGTAGGTGTAATATCGCGCCATGAAGCACCTCCATCCGTTGTTTTGAATATACCTACCTGACCGGATGTATAACCTACCGTTGTGTTTGTAAAATGGATACTTTCCAAATGACCGTTACTACTTGAAAGCGGAACCGTTGCGCCGTTCCATGTATTACCGCCATCGGTTGTACGGACTACTCTGCCACCACTACCGCAAGCCCAACCGAAAATAGGATTGGAAGGTAAAAAATAAATATCATACCAATAAGCATCACCAAAGCCCGTTGGCAAGGGTACGCTTTCCCATCGTTGGGAATATGTGTGTGCCGCCGTGCTTATCAGAATAACAAGGTAAAAGGCAGTATATCGTAACACTTTTTTCATAAGCAATCGCAAGGTGATTGTGCCGGAAGTGAGCTCCCGACGCATTGTTAGAAATGTATTACCCTTTCATTTTTTCCTTTTCCGAATGGATTAAGGAACACAAACTTTTATGTTTCCCAAATCCTTACTTATACTTTTTTCCAATGGCTCAATATTCCGCTCTATACTACTGTAACCGTTTATGCCGCGTATATTCAATGTTAGCGGTATATTCGGTGGAACCGTTATACGAAAAGTTCCGTTCTGCAAAATAGCTCTTGTTGTAAAATATCCGTTCACCCCTCGCATTATAATCATTCCACTCATCGAATTTTCGGAACAATCAACAACCTTTCCCGATATCTCCGCACCGCATAATTCTAAAGTCATATTCATTTCAACCGTTTCTTGTTCGGCAGTAATTTTCAAGGAACGTGCCGGAGCGGTAAGCCCGCCATTAAAAACGCGCTCTACCACCGTTATTATTTGCCTACCCACCGGAACATGAATTTTATACCGACCATCATTATCCGTAATACCTACCGATTGTCCTGCATTCACAAGCAAACCCGCATTTGGTTTCATGGCGCAGTTTACCATACCTTGCACATAACCCACTTTATCATCATATGCAATCATCCATGAGCCCACCTTATCCAATAATGCCGTATAGTATGTTCCTGTTTCATCCGTTTGTGCATTTCCGTACTTTTTCCAGCATGCTTTTGCTTCATCATAAAACCATAAAGGGCAGTCCTTTGGTGCAGAAGAAATAAGTTGTTGCGGTATAGCCGCCTTTACCGTAAGGTTTCGACCTTTTCCTATACGTAACTCATTACCCGATTCATCGGCAAGTTTAACACGAAAATGACCAATCGTCGTAAAGATATCTTTTTGGTAACCGCTTTCCGTAGGGTCATCTACAAAACCGTTTCCATTTGCCGAAAAATGAAAACCCGCATTCAAACCGCTAATAATATCTAAATAGCAAGTAACTATTCCCAAAAAAATTTCGCCCGAACTTTTTACAATGGTGTTTTTTTCAAAGTATAAAATACAACGGTTTTTTTCTACTGAATCGTACTCCGTAGCCGTAATATTATCCGTAGGATTAAGCGGCACCAAAACAACCGAACTATATGTAATACCTTTTTCGCTTTTTACTTTTTTTGTACAGGTAAAATATCCTTCTTTCGAAAAACGAAGTGTAAAACCTGTACTCGGAACCGATTGAATACCGAAGGTAAAAGAACCGTCCGAAGCAGTGATACGTTCCTGATCCTCCATCCGAACAGTAACATCGTCAAGAATTTGCCCCTCGTTATCGGTTACAATACCTATAATCCCCGAATTCACTACTTCATTATAAACTTCCGGCGGCAAACTTTCGGTATTATTGCCGCATGAGAGACATTGCAGCCCTATGAAAAACAGAACGATAAGTCGTACCGACAATATCATTATATATCTCCATAAAATTAAGGGAATTTAACAACAGTTATGCTAATGAACACTATGCCCCGATAAGAAAATATATATTCCTTCAGTCATTCGATAAAAAACAGCGATTTTTGCAGAAAGTTAGGAAAGAAAAAATGACGGAACAGAGCGAACAATTTATAGTTACGGCAAGAAAATGGCGACCGATGCAGTTTCAGGAGATGGTCGGGCAAGACCATGTAGGCATTACACTACTCAATGCCGTTACCGGCGGCAGAGTGCATCATGCCTATTTATTTACCGGACCGCGCGGAGTAGGCAAAACCACTACAGCGCGCCTATTGGCAAAATCACTTAATTGTTTAAACCCCGCAACCGATGGCGAGCCATGCAATACCTGCACATCGTGTAGGGATATTGTGGATGGCAGATCGCTTGATGTGGCGGAAATTGACGGTGCATCCAATAATAGCGTTGATGATATTCGCAAGCTGCGTGATAATGCCAAATATCCGCCGATGAACGGCAAATACAAAGTGTATATAATAGATGAAGTGCACATGCTCTCCACATCGGCATTTAATGCCTTGCTAAAAACCTTGGAGGAGCCACCGCCGCATCTTATGTTCATATTCGCTACAACGGAAGTACACAAAGTACCAGCAACAATACTAAGCCGTTGTCAACGATTTGATTTCCGACGAATGGAAATAGAAACAATCGTCGGTCAATTGAAAAAAATTGCACAGAGCGAACAGATAAGCATAGATGATGAATCGTTATTGGCAATAGCAAAAAAAGCCGATGGCTCGATGCGCGATTCGCAAAGTATATTCGACCAAGTGATTGCCTTTTGCGGTAAAACAATACGCTCCGAAGAAGTGCATAATGCACTCCATTTGATAGATGAGGAATTTTTCTTTTCCATTACAAAAGCAATACATCAAAGCGATGTGGCATATATGTTCCGTTTGGCACAAACGGTTAATGAAAAAGGGTATGAAGTACAAGAATGCCTTAACGGGTTATTGGAGCATTTGCGTAATATATTATCGGTACTTGCCACCGGAAGCACAAAATTGATAGAAAGCTCTACTGTCTATTTGGAACGTTATGAACGAGAAGCCGTCAATTTTACACAATATGATATTATTCGGCTAATGACCCTTGTTACGGATACGCAACAGGAAATACGATTTTCCGCGCAACCGCGATTTCGTTTTGAGCTATTGCTTTCGCAAATGGCAACAATGGATAATACCGTATTGATTTCGGAACTTCTTCAGGAATTAAAAAACGGGGCATCACCTTCTAATAATCCACCCCAAAAAAACACTACACCTCAGCCACAGAATACAAAACAAACGGTACAAGAAAAAACAACGGAATATAATCAGCAGCACACACCAAGCGTACTAAAAGAAAAAATTATCGAACAAATACCACAAAATGTTCAAGCCGTTAATACGGAACAAATAGCACAAAAAGAAAAAGCAATATCAGCCGAGACACTCAAACAACAATGGGTAGCATTTGTAGAGTGTATAACCGATAGTGGAATAAAAGCGTCGTTGCAGCACAGAAAAAGCGATTATAGACTTGAATTTAACGATGGCGAAATAATTATATCCTCAATACAAAAACTGTTCTATACAAATCTGGAAAAATATATCCCCTCGCTTGAAAAGCAGTTGCTTGAATTTTACAAAATGCCGGTTATTGCAACCCTAAAAACAACAGAAGAAAAAGATACCGATGATATGTTTGCTGTAGATGAACAAAATTCCGATACCCTGCAAGTACAAGAGCCAATGAAGGAAAATGAGAAATCGGGAACATCCACTATGGATAAATTAACCGCCCTTATAAACAATGCGGAAGAAACAAAACCGCAAAAACCACAAAAGGAATATCATCCCATAGAACAAACAATCATGACCATGTTCGGCGCAAGAGAAGTACCTGTGTTTAACAAGTAAAGAGAATTAAGAAGATTCAAACTTTCACTGGAGGATACAACCAAAGTATAAGCTATGTATTGTGCGCTGCGGGCATTCACAAAGAAAGAACTAAATCTGCGTTATTAGATTAGTATCTTTTGTGAATTTGATTACTCAGAAATACGGGACAAAAACCTAATTAATTATAATTTAAAAAGTTTATCATTTTGGGAGAGTGCAAGTACAATATAGTTATCAACGTTATCACTAAGTCTAATTTTGTCTTTCAATATTGGTACTATATACTGCCCATTCAATTCATTTCCCACTTCAATCAGAGTAAATATTTGGTTAATATGTACGGTTTCCAACTGATCATGCATTACGAAATGTAGACACGGGATCCCTATTGAATCGGCAAACAACATATAAGCAAAATCGAAAGCTGCAATTTGACCTTTCTTTTTTCCTGTTCCCGGATTGTTCTCAAACGTAGTTACGACTAGACTATAGTTTTGATTCTTCGTACTACTCAATATATACGCTTCACCATAAAGTCTTAAGGACAACTTTGTAAAAAATTTGTTGAACTCAATTATTCTTTTTTGTATCAGACTATCGTTTGAAACAATGAACTCATTTACTTGCAACAACTCCTCTTCTATTCGTTTAGATTTAGTTAGAGAATCTTCCCATATCCTCTTGCGTTCTTCCAACGAACCTTTCATTTCAGAAAGCTTATTCATCTCCAATATTAGATATTCAAAATCATCTGTGAAACCAGATTTCTTTATTCTCTTTGATAACTCTTTTTCATTTAGTACCAGCATATCAAGGGCATTTCTTTTCTCCTTAATCTCATTTTCTAAATTGGGCAACTCCTTTGTCACATATTTCGTTTTCTCTTTTATTAAGTTATTGTGGAATGACACAACACCCTCAAATTCAACATGAACATCTGGAATAAAGGACTTCACTCGATCATACAACTCCTTTATTTGATTTGTATCGATACTTACAAACTCTGCTTCTAACTTCTCTTTACTCTCAATAATTAACTGACGCCTCATCTCGAGGCTCATGATTTTTGTCGACAGGATACTAAGTTTAGATTTAACGTTATTCAAAGAATCAATATCTTCTTTATAATTGTCGTTCATGTAAAATTCGTTTTTCTTCTTATTTAGTGCAGTTAACATTTCGCCAACTACTACTAGCCTTTGAAGAATAGAAGACTGTTCGCCTTCCGTTTTTAACCGCTTCTGAAACTTTTCTTCATTTTTTTTCTCTTCGACAAGCGATTGTTTTTTTGAGTTTAAGTTTGTATCAATTCCTAACCAAAAAAGGAACAGAGCCTCATATTCTTCTGGTTTGGTGAAAGGACTCAAAACATTGACAATATTTGCGATTTTGTTTTTCTCATTTCTTATATTCTTCGAAACGATTTGTCTAAAAGTGGGTTTTTCAACATTTGTATTAAAAACTAACTTCTTTAGTTCTCTATCGAATTCTCCATCATTAAGTATATTATTTCCGTTTATTTCTTGAATTTTTTTACCCCGAACCAAGAAATTCCTACGTATCACAATACTGTTTGATTCAGAAACATTAAGATCGTGCGACAACACAATCTCAATGACAATGTTCTCATTCTTGAGGAAATCTTCTACGGAATTATTTGTTTGTTTCTTAAACTCGGGATCCTTATATATGCTATTGCCGTCAGCGCCCAAGCAGTAATCTACAAGTCTAAGAACAGTCGTTTTGCCGACATTGTTACCTGTCTTTGTGTTCTCGGCATCTTCTTCGGGTGTTTCATCAACAATAAAGTTTACACCTTTGCGAAAAATGATTTCTCTAAGTACAGAGTCATTATTCGATATTCTTAAAGATTTTAGAAACATTTCTTAACGAACCCATTATTTGCGTTACTTATCGCACCAATAATATACAGCCAATCTAATACCAATACATATAAATTTATGCTTATCCCTGTCCGATTATGAATTATATTAAACAATTCGAAGAAATCAAATTCAGGCGCTTCCGACTCATCTAATATTTCTATTATTCTAGCACCAAGGAAGTATATATCTCTGTAGGGTGATATGTCATTACTTATTATCATTGCTATACTGGTGCTTCAAAAATTTTACATCTCATAAACGCATCTACCATAACGATACAGATACCGTTTTCTATGACTTCATAATCCAAGTCTTCCGTCATGTTGTCTCTTTTGCTTATAATCAACCATATTTGTTCTTTTATATTTTCGAAGATCTGGTCGGCATTTTCTCTAACATCTTCAATTGTAGGATACTTCCCTTTTTGTTTCAGGTATAGATTCCTTATGTTCCTTAATAATTGCGTTTTCTTAGCAGAACCATCTTTTTCGATTTCTTCAAAGATACTATTAAGTTTACCTTGATATACGCTATATTCTTCGATTATATATTTATATTCAATCAGATTGTTATACTGAATTTTAGCTTCAGTATCAGGCACTTTATATGTATCCGTGTCGAATTCTTCTTCGATTGACGTAAGTGCTATCCGGTTTATTAATGTGCCTAATATAGAGGCATAGCGTGGCAAAACGGTTGCATCATTCAATTGGCTCCGTATTTTATTTTCATGATCCTTTTTCATCCGTTTCAGTACTGTTACAGTATAGCTATTCGGATCATTAGTTTCTATGTGATGGTTAGGACACAAAAGAATTAGGTTGTTATAATCTGACCTTTCTTTATCCGTTTGTTTTGGATTGTGTCTGTCGTTTTTGTACAAACTTCGGTTTGCATCTTCTATGTGGCATATGTTTGATGAGTTCGTTTCGTTTTCGCCGCCCAAAAACTCATGATTACATCCTGGAAACGCACATCTATTACCAGACAAAGCGTAAAGTCGTTTTATGGTAAGCGAATTGTAATTTCTTGCGGAACTACTCATACTAAGTTCATTTCTAGGATCAAAAACGTAAGTCTACTAATTGTAAAAATACACATCCAACGTTGATTAACATAGACTTTTATGACAACTGATTTGAATATTCAGATTATTCAAGTTTGAGCATCTATCACAAAACAGACCTCGCTACCTCATCAGCGATATTTGCCCTGCTGTGCGATTTGTTTCAGTTTGTAGGGTATAGGTATAAGCACCGTTTGCGGTTGTTTCGGGGCGAAACGGAATGGAGTGCTTACCTGCCTCCAATGTATTATTCACTAAAGTAGCTACTTTATTCCCTTGGGGGTCGAACACGTCCAATATGACGTGTTGCGACTTATCCAAAGTAAAACTTATTGCCGTTGACTCCGAAAAAGGGTTGGGGGTTACCATGCCGAAAATATCATCGTCATCATCATCGTGGTCATGTCTGCCGCCGCCGCGCGGTTTCATCGGCTCATCATCATGCTCGCCGCCACCGCCCATAAAGTCTTCCGAACCATCCCATAACATAAAACGAATCACCGCTTTTTTGCTATCGCCGTCACCAAAAAATCCGAAACGTTTTTTCAGATCTTGTAATTTTTCGGGATCGGCTTTAATATCGTATTTTTCCATCCATTGGCGCATCATTTCGCGCCCTTTTTCACGCCATTGCGGTGCTTTCACTTTTGCTTCTTCGCTTATTTTTTCAAGTACCGCATGATATTTCTTGGCAAGGGGTTTAACATCCAAAGCCATTCTCAGCCCTTCATCCTTTACATTTTCCAATTTCTCACGCTGAACTTTTAAGGCATCATAGTTCTCACTTTTCCATGCCTTACGCATTTCTTTTGTCGTGGCTTTTATGGTCTCGCGCATCGTTTTTGCTTTTTTGCGCATTTCATTCAATTTAGCAAGGTCATCAGCCGACATAGCCGCATCGAGTGTGGATTTCCATTGACGCATAGCCGGAAAAATTTCCTTTTTGGCAAAGTCGGCAAAGTTAGTACGCATCTCGCGTCGTGCTTGTTCTCGCTTTTCTTTATCAACATTCAATGATTCCGCAGCATTCGATACGATAACCATGCAAAAAACTAAAAGGAAGAAAAGTGGTAGCAATTTTCCGCATCTCATAATTATAAACCTTATGTATTTATTTGTAATTTATTAACAGATATGCCTTAGAACCTCGCCACGGCATATTTGGTTTAATTCAGTAGCCGATATCCTCTTATCTATC
>JALHLL010000127.1 GCA_022844575.1 bacterium | reverse complement strand
ATGCAAGGGGCTATAGCCGATGAAACACAATCGACAACCTTCGGCACTATTAAAGATTATAATAAAGCCGGCAACTTTGAATTTGTTCGAATAAAAAGTATCAGAAATACCGAGATAGAGTTTGAGAACGTTACGGTGTATGATTATGATGTTTCGGGTAATGTGCAATTGATTAGCGTACCTACATATAATCGTACCGTGTATCCTGATGGCACATTAACGGCAAAAGCATGGGATGGCTCGTTGGGGGGTGTATTGGTTCTGGAAACAACGGGTGCTTTGGATTTGCGTGATGGCGGTATTGATGTAAGCGGAAAGGGCTTTCGTGGTGGTGCAAAAACCATAGGCGGTGCCGTAATAAGCGGAATAACAACATATTATAACTCCGCAACAAGAGCTGATAGCGGTGGCAGTAAGGGTGAAGGGATTGTACGATTTATAACAAATAAGGAAAATGGTCGCGGTGCGCTTGGCAATGGCGGCGGTGGCGGTAATGGTCATAATGCAGGTGGCGGCGGTGGTGGTAATGGTGGCGGCGGCGGTAACGGCGGTCGTGAATTTATCGGTTCAGGCAATCCGATGAGTAATGGAGGAATAGGTGGTTTAGTATTGGATTGGAAGAATGAAACTATTAGCATAAAACGAATTTTTATGGGTGGTGGTGGTGGCTCCGGTCAAATGAATAACGGTGTCGGTACTGTAGGCGGTAATGGTGGTGGTATTATTATTATTCGTGCTAAAAACATAGTGGGTCGTAATGGTATCATAAAATGTAACGGTGTTTCGCAAAACAGTATCGCGGGAAATGATGGCGGCGGCGGTGGTGGCGCAGGCGGCTCTGTTTTTTTAGATTTCGATAGAATACTCTCAGCTTTTACAGTTGAGACGAATGGCGGTAATGGTGGTAATGTAAATACATCGGCAGATCATGGTACAGGCGGCGGTGGTGGTGGCGGCATAGTTTTTATTGCCGATATAGCAGCGCAAAATGATGTAAATGTGCAGCTGGCAGGTGGAAAAAACGGCGTGATGACCGGAAATGGCAGCAATACTCTTGCTTCTTCAGGAAATAATGGGCAGATAGTATTCGGTCTTCGTATTCCTCAAAGTACAAATCCTGCTCTTTCGGTAATGGGTTCGGGCGATAGAATAATTTGCCGAGGGAGTTCTATTCGCTTAGGAAATGAAGCAACAGGCGGCAGACCGCCATATACTTATCAGTGGGCACCGGGAAGCACTTTGGACAATTCGACTATTGCTATGCCGACGGCAACGCCCACAGAACCGACTCGTTATACGGTTACGGTAACCGATGCGGCGGGCTGTACCGATACAAAATCCATGTCTATCAATTTATTTTCGCCACCCGATTTGGAAATTGATTCCAGCGTGCTTTTATGTAAAGGCAGCTCCATTCAATTAAATGCCATAGGGGCGGGTAAGTATCAATGGACACCGACCGATGATATTATATATCCCGATAGTAATGCACCTATTGTAAACTCTACCATCTCACGAACATATTATGTGAGAATTACCGATGTGAACGGATGTTCAAAAACGGATAGCATCTATATTGAAGTTGTTGAGAAACCGACTTTCTCCTTGCCGGATAGTGTGTTTTTCTGTATGGGTAAAAGTGTAGAATTGGCTCCGACTTCTGAAGTTGGAAATGCACCTTTCCTTTATGAGTGGTCATCTACCGAGCCGATTACGAAACCGAATGATAAGACATTGCAGTTTTTCCCACAACGTTCTGCCCGATACTATCTAACAATTACGGATAAGAATGGTTGTAATAGTACCGATAGTACGGAGATTGTAATGTTTGACGCAGCCCAAGCAAATGCGGGTTCGGATCAGACAATCTGTGTCGGTGACAGTGTACTACTTACGGCTCAGGGTGGAGCAAAGTATGAATGGACTCCCGATGAGGATATTTCGAGTACAACAATCGCCAGTCCTACGGTCTATCCGCGTTTAAGTCGTTCGTATTATCTTAAAGTTGAGAATATTGAGGGTTGTATTGCTTATGATACGGTTGAAGTAAAAGTGAATCCATTGCCGCAAAAACCAATACTTGCAAGAAAAAAGGATACTCTCCATGCGGAAAATATCAGTAATGATCATGCAGTTGAGTGGAAAAGAGATGGGAAAACGATTGCAGGTGATTCTTCTGTACTCATTGCTGATTCAACAGGCAACTATACGGTTTTGATAACCGATATAAACGGATGCAGCACGGAGTCGGATGCAATAACATTTACCATAGGTTCTGCACGGTTCTGTGCTAATCCTATAAGCGGAGCGGTTGGTGAAAATATTTCTATACCGATATTTTTATGCAATACCTCATTATTGAATGAAGCAGGGGCAGATAGTATTGAAGTAACAATACAATTCAATAAAACAACATTATTACCGTTTGGTATTTATAAGGAAAATACGATTATGGGGAATCGAAGGGTTTTACGGATTGTTGGCGCAATACCAAGTAATGAATCCGCACCATTTGCCATTCTGACTGCTACCGCCTTGTTAGGTACTGATACATTAACACGCATTGATATTGGTAATGGATTGAGTTATGGCGGGAAGATAGTTTTGGACAATGGCTTTACTACTTTTAATACAACAGGTATTTGCATTGAAGGCGGAGCTCGTTTATGGCGTGATGGTGAAATAACGGATATTCAGACCATATATTCCGATATGATGAGAACAGCAATACACTACACGCTCTCATCTTCCGAATCATATAGTATCACAATCTATAATTCTCTGGGCATTCCATTTATTACATTTTCACCGAAAGCAAACGAAAGCGGCTCACAAATTTTTGAATTCGATAATAGTATGTTAACGACAGGTTTGTATTATATCACTGTAACCACACCGAGCGAACAGTGTAAGAAACCCTTTGTGCTAATACGCTGATGTGTGAATGTACCTAACCGATGAAGGTAGTTTTTGTAGAATTTTACCATGCAGAAAAAAATAGATTTGAGCATGTTTCATTCGATACTTCGTATAATATTGTCACTATCTGAAAACTGTCTCCTTATTTTTGCCGTCCCAAAAAAGAGATAGAAGTGAATATCAAAGAAAAAGTACATACGGTAATATTTGCGAGTGGCGCGGGAACTCTTGCAGAGGCGATTATAGAACATTCGTTAAACGATTCGGGTTTATATAAGGTGTGTGCTATCATATCCAATAATTCCGCTACCGGCGTCTCGAGTATAGCGTCGAAGTATGGAATACCTTTTCATCATATCAGTACGGTGCTCTACCCGCTGCACGATGATTATGTTGCCGCATTGTTTCGGGTTTTAAACCTTTATAAACCCGGCCTGCTAATTTTGGCAGGATATATGAAGTTAATACCGAAAGAACTTATCAATAGTAAACAATGGCGAATATTGAACACACATCCGGCACTTTTGCCCAAATTTGGGGGTAAGGGTATGTTCGGAATACATGTTCATAAAAAAGTT
Source organism: bacterium (assembly GCA_022844575.1). Classification (GTDB taxonomy): domain Bacteria; phylum Bacteroidota; class Ignavibacteria; order Kapaibacteriales; family UBA961; genus UBA2353. Next base: position 6,244 of record JALHLL010000127.1, on the reverse strand, counting down.
ATAGAAAAAATGGAACAAATTTCCGGTTTGACAGTACATAGGGTATCGGAGGAGTATGATTCCGGTGAAATTGTCTCTCAGGAAGTTGTACCGGTACTTGAAGATGATACGCCGGAAAGTTTGGAAGCAAGAATTAAGGCACTCGAAAGAATCGTTTATCCGAGAATTATAAATGAGGAATCTGCTTTAATTTTAGCATAAAAATTGACTTTTACTTGCGTATGTGCAAAAATTTCGTGAACTTCGCTGATTGGTGAATTCTATGCCATTTAATATAGCATTGTATTTTGAGTCGGGCTGATACAGCACGAGTAATCCGCCTCATACGGAAGATTTTTAATTATAATACGATAACTTTCTATAAATAAACAATTTACAAACAAACATCATGAGGAATTTATCATGAAAGCCAAGTTACTACTTCTTGCAGTCTTCTGCGGGCTAACGATGTCAGCGTTAGCTCAAGACGGCAAAGATGGCGGCGATGAGATACTTCGTAAAAGTAATCTCAATGGTGGATCGTTTCCAAGACCATGGACAACGTTCCCTACTATCAGTGCGGCAAATAATAACCGCCCTGATAAAACATCGCCTGCTGCATCTACAGGTTTTTATATCGTAGATTGTGATGATGATGCCGGTGATTACTGGCGTCCGAACCTGAATAAAGCGTACACGAACCTCGAAACCGATCTTTTGATTCCGACGGAGCGTATTAAATGGCGTCGTATCATTTCGGGTCCTAAGCAAACAAAATCGGATGAAATGTTGGCTGATGGTAAACCATGGTTTACAAACCGTAATGCTATTGCGGATTCTACGGATAATGCGATTGCAGGTCCGATAAAAATCGGTTTTCCGTTTTTCCTGAACGGTGTTAAATATGATAGCTTTTATGTTTCTACAAACGGTATCGTAGCATTATCGAATGCACGTTATGTATATGCTCCCGACGGAAGTCGCATTGTACCTCCTGGTTCGCAGGATGCATATAACTTCTATCGTGAAGATAATATGCCTTCGCAAACATTCGGCGGTGCACGTCCGAAAATCGGTGACGGTAGTACGGCTACTATTGACCCTACGCCGGATAATTACGGTTTTCAGTTTATAGCAAACGGTAATAGTAACGCAGCTACAGGCGGTATTCGTAATCCTACTAATACTCCGCTAAATGCATTACCTGCTGACTTGGCTCAAGCGCCGATGATTGCGGCAATGTGGAATGATATGCAGTGTTCACAGGATCCTAATCGTCCGGATGAAGAGCGTGGACAAGTATGGTACAAACGTGCCGATAACCCTGACGGAACACGTCGTTTGATTATTTACTTCAAAAACTTTAATCTTCGTGGTAATCAATTATACCGATTTGGCGTAGTACCTTTCAATATAGATGATAACAGAATTCAGTTAAGTTTCCAAGTTACTCTTGATGAATCGGATAGCTCGGTTTATATCTATAATGAAACACTTTCTGGTATTGTACCGCAAGGTAATTATATCGTAACTGCACCTGAATTCGTACGTATGAATTCAACAATAGGTGTAAGCGGCCAAGCACGCCACTATGCGTTCAGAAGCCCGAATTGTTTGACAAACACTAACCCCACGGAATATGCTTTACAGTATTCGCAATCCACACAATTTCTAGCTAATTCAGCTTGGAACGGTGTTGACGTGAATGCTCGTGACCAGAATGGCGGCTCAGGCGGTCCTTCCCCTTCAAGCGGTTTGGCAATTCGTTTCAAACAATGGCGCAACTTACTCCGTGTGGTACCTACTTCGGTTTCATATCGTGGACGTGCTCTTGATCCGAATGCAATTCTAACGGAATATCCACGTTCGATTTCGGGTGAATACGTAGAATTATTGGCAGGACATCCTCAACTAGGTGCTATTCGTCCTCAAGCTACGTTCCAAAATATGACGAACGACATTCAAGGACCCGGTGTAGCTAATCCTCCAAGACCTTCAGGTGTAAACTATACGAGACAGGATATTAATTTCCGTACACGTTTCCGTATTCGTAACCAAGCTACTGACCAAACAGCGTATTCGGAGTCTGTGCCGATAAGCCGTAGTTGCTTAAGAGGTAATTGTAGTGGTACAACAGCTATTGTTCAGGATGGTACTTTGAACGCTGCCGGTACTGTATTTACTCCTTTTGCAGGTACGCAATTATTCCCGGGTACAGGTCCTTGTCCTCTTAACGGCATTCCGCCGTATGGTTTGGCGCAAGTTCTTTTCCCTGCTTTCCAAGCGAATGAACTTATTGATTTTAATATAGGTCGTTTAAGAGCATTTGTAATTGCCGAGCCATTGGATACTTTGAACCGTCCTCTTGGCGAGCAATGGCCATTTGATGATACTGTTAAAGTGGACATTTTTGTTATGCGCCGTCTTTCTTTCTTAACGAACGATGGATTTAATGATGATGCAACACAATACCATATCATTGGTGGTAATCCGATGCCATCCGTATTAAAATGGGTAAATATTGATGCTGAAATCGCCGACGGTGATCAGAATACATATAATGCGATTCCACCACGCGGTGAGTTCAGAGCTGCAAACCGCCCTACATTCCTTGTAAATTCTCCGACGATAAAAATGAATCGTCGTACAATATTTGACGCTGAACCTGTTTTTACAGGTGGACGCGGTGGTGACCAAATCCGCTCATTCCCAATAGATGTGAGAAATTTGCCGGGTCGTGAAACAGACGGTGCAGTTCTTTCGGTATCGATTCAGCGTACAGGCGTTCCTGATGGTCCTTTGGATCGTGGTTGGGCAGATAATACATTACTTGGACCGGAGCCGCGTGTAATTTATAATGGTACTGCAACAACAATCTATCTCGGTCAAAATAACTCCCTCAATCCTTTGGATGAATTTTACCTCGAATATGCACGCCCAAGTAATAATGAGATTGAAAATATAGCACGTCAGTCGCCGACTGATCTTGAATGGAATGTTCACCCACGCCGTGGAGGTTTAACTCCGGTTACGACTAACCCTGTATTTACACTTTATGGTGCAGGTGGTCTTATGCGTGGATATCAGGAAAAAGATACTGATTCCGCATTAACTCCGGTACAAGGTCTTCGCTCTGCACTCGCCGATGACGGTCGTGATAAAGAGTTTTACAAATTCACATTCCCATTACCGAAGTCAGTAATAAACGCACCGAATAATGGTGGTAAAAACTTCCGTTTCCGCTTGCGTGTTAATGCTAAATTTAATGGTGGTGGCCCGAATCAGCCGATTGATGATAAAGATGATTTCTATGTTGATAACGTTCGTTTACTATATCCTCAAGAAACACCTGATTTGGAAATGGCAGTTGCAGAGGTAAACTGGCCTTATACGATTACTCCTGCTTCTCAGATGCAACAAGTGCCCATGAGAGCGAAAATTGTGAACAATACCAGCCGTCAATCTGCAAGTGCAAATGTTAGAATTGAGATTGTTCCTGAAAGTAGACCTGATATTAAAATTTACTGCCGTAATGAAATTGTTCCGATTGTTAAACCGGGACAAGAAGTTTCCGTAAACATGCCTGCATGGAATGCAAGTAGAACAGCACCTCAAGGTCGCTATATCATTCGTGGTATTGTACGTCTTGCAGGTGGTACGGGTGACTTTAAAAGCGAAAATGATACGACTTACAGTATCTATGATCTTCGTTACGGAGCAGTATTTGCCTATGACCCGGCAAATTCACAAAATGATGTTCCGGATTTTTCGAATGCTGTCGGTCAGACATATCCCGGACGTGGTTTGGCATTACGCGGTAACAATACATGGTTCTTCCCTGACTTCCCGACAGCTGCACAAGGTGGCGCTGCTTTCGGTGAGTTAAACGGTGGTAGCTCCGGTGAATTGGCGATGAAATTCAATATGCTTTCTCAAGATACTCTTAAAGGATTTTCGGCTTACTTCGGTAGCTTGAATTCCGCTCCCGATCCGATTGAGTTTAACGTTTATGCTGATGCTAACGGTTCGCCGGGAACATTGATCACAGCAGGTAAATTAGCAGGTATTGGTCGTGGTTTGCCAAGAAATGCAACAAATACAACATATGATACATATGTAAATTTCTTACTTGACCGTCCGTTGATTCTTCAGCCGGGCAGATACTGGATAGCGGTTTCACAACTTTCGATTGACAATTTCAGCTTGGGTGCTTCGAAAAGCCGTGCAGGTCAGATTGTAACGAACTATACCGATACTCCTCCGGGAACTTTCGGTACAGGTATCGGTCACTTTAACTTGGATCGTGCTTTCCGTATTGACCGTGAGAAGATCTCTCCGTTCTTAAGAACTGAAACAAATCAGGGTGTTGCGCAGAACGATAACACGTTCTCGTACAGAAACACAGTAATCATTGGTGCATGGAATCGTTTCACACCTTCAAGTAATACAGCTTATTGCCATCTTGCATTTCCGGGTGGTTCGCCGATAGGTGGTTACTCTACACTGTCACGCGGTTTCTGGATTCCTATGTTACGTCCATTCTTCGGAAATAAACCGGCTGCTACTCAATTGATTTATGCGGATGAATGTGTTATTCCAGTGGAATTGACATTCTTCGATGGTCAAGCACGTAGTAATAGTATTGATTTGTTCTGGCAAACTGCTTCGGAAGAAAACAATGCAGGTTTCCAAGTAGAACGTCGTATCAAATCGAATGACGGTTCAGTGCAAAGATGGGAAAACATTACATTTGTTGCAGGTGCCGGTAATTCATCTGCATTACGCAACTATAACTTTACGGATGCGAATGTTATGGCAGGTGCTACATATCAATATCGCTTAATGCAATATGATGTAGATGGTGGCGAAGATTGTCAGCAAGTTGCAGATATTCTTGAATTCTCCATGGATGCAGGTGCCGATTTGGTGGTTAATGCTTTCAATACACCTAATCCGGTTCGCGATAACACAACAATCAGTTTCAATCTTACAGCTGATGCAATTGTAAAAGTAACTGTTCAGGATATGCAAGGCAATGTGATTGCTACATTACTTAACAGTCAACAATTAGCGGCAGGACCACAATCATTGAACTGGACAATCGGTAACGATATTGCCAGCGGTGCTTATATGTATAAAGTTGAAGCAGATGGCAAAGTTGTAACAGGCAGCATGTCGGTTGTGCGTTAATAAATAACTAAGCAAACGATATTTCGATAATACAAGCCCTCCGCATTCGCGGAGGGCTTGTTCTTTTTGCATATATTGGGAACTATAAAATGAGTACGATTTTTTCACAAATACGTGACAGAAAAATACCCGCAACATTTGTATATGAAGATGATGCGATTTTTGCGATAAAGGACATTATGCCTCAGGCAAAAGAGCATATACTTATTATCCCGAAAAAGGAAATCGCGACTATGAACGATATTACTGATGATGATACGCTGCTATTAGGCAAAATGATGATTGCTGCGAGCAAAATAGCAGGTGATATCGGTATTGCGGAAAGTGGTTATCGTTTGGTTATGAATTGTAATGAGAATGCCGGACAAACCGTTTTTCAAATTCATATGCACTTACTTGGTGGAGAGATATTACAGAGCGGCTTCGGCGGAAAACAATAGGAGAAGATATGAATAGCGCAATGGAAAAAGTAATTAGCTATGCTATCGAAGAATTACAAACTTTGCCGGAACGTTTGGAAAATACAATGGAATCCATGCTTTCTGCGCTTGTAAATGGTGAAAGAGTTATTGTATCAGGTGTAGGGAAGTCGGGAATTATTGCGCAGAAAATTGCAGCCACACTTACAAGTGTCGGTAAGCCCTCGCATTTTCTTCACCCAATTGAAGCGATGCATGGAGACATAGGAATTGTGAACAAATCATCTGTTGTGATTATTCTTTCCAATAGTGGTGCAACATCCGAGTTACTTTCTCTTATTCCTTATCTTAAAAAAAGAAATATTATTATTATCGGTATCCTCGGGAATACCGACTCTCCATTAGCGAAGGTATGTAACTATGTTTTGGATGCATCCGTAAAACGTGAAGCATGTCCATTGAATCTTGCTCCGACTACAAGCACACTTATAGCGTTGGCAATAGGTGATATGATTGCTGTTGGGTATATGGAAAGATCAGGTTTTACGCCGGAAGAGTTTGCAATAAGTCATCCTGCGGGCTTACTCGGAAAATCGCTTTCGATGACGGTAAATGAGGTTATGTACACGGGCGTGCATTTACCTATAATCGAGTCA
>JALHLL010000126.1 GCA_022844575.1 bacterium | reverse complement strand
ATGTGTTACATATAACACATAAAAAATACAACAGTATTCCGAATCTTATCCGTGCCATTGTGTATCCCCTTTTAGTAATTGTAAAGCTATTGCTTTGTAGTATATATCTAATTGTTTATTATAATTTTTGCAACATACTGTGTTTCAGCCATATTCATACTAAAAATATACATACCCGCAGGCAAGGTATGTATATCTATTGTATATGTATGTGTATGTGCCGGAATAATACCTTGTTGTACAACTTCGCCGAAAGAACTTGACAGATAATAGTTTAAAGTGTTTTGAGCAGCAGCTTTCAAATCTATGCTCAGACTATGTTCCGTGGGATTCGGATATAGAATACATGCGGTATTCGGTTTTACGGATTCTTCATTTTCAATTACCGATGTAGTACCTGATACATCCCATAATAAAGCAGGTCCGTCTGAACATACTGCTGTCACTTTCTTTTCATTATTACTGTAGTTGATATTTATTAATGTATCCTTGCTTCCTGTGAGTACATATTTCACCTTACCGGAATAAATATCCCATACATAAATATTCTTATCGGTACACGATGTAATAACCTCATTTTCTTGTTTGTTAAATTGAATATTTTTCACATTTCTCGGATGGTGCAAAGTAGCAATTTTTTGAGCCGTTTTCACATTCCATATATCCATGGTGTGCTCCAAACCATATACCGCCATAATATCAGCGGAATTGCTGTAAACTGCCTTTACACTTTCCCTCCAACCGATTTTTCTTTCTCCATTATCAAAAGTATGAAGTAAGGTATATGTCTCGGCATCGAGAACATAAACAAAACGTTTCGAATCCGTAATTAGAATTTGCCTTCCGTTCGGGCTGAACATTGCAGTACAAACAGGACTGAGCCATGCCGCACTATTATAATTAGTATCTACAAAAAATTCCTCGGATTCTTTACCCGTCAATACATTCAACATTTTTACTAATGATTTATTGAGCGAATCTCTTTCAATGACTAATACTTTTTTCCCGTCCGGACTTATTGATGTGAAGTATTTTTTTTCAAATGTTGACACTGAGTCTATCTTCGTGAAAAGATATTCTTTTTTCTTCACATCATAGGCACTCATTATTCTAACATTCGAGTCATAATCTTTTCTATCAAAAAAAATCTTACTCTGATCTTTACTTAACAAAAGATTAAAATTACAATAACTTAGACACGAAGGAATTTGCAGTACTTTTTCGTTCTTTTCTATATCCCATATATCTACATAGACCTGATGCTCGAAAGTTGTTTCGTATATAGCAAGAGAACCTATCACTTTGTAGAGTCGTCCCCCAATTTCCGGATTAGTACCCACTTCTGCTTTTCGTTTTGTGTGTATATCCCATGTTTGTAACGATGAACCGAACAATCGAATATATTTATCATCATTAGTGAATGATGCATACGATACATTATCATACCCTACAATCGAATATATCATAGTAAACCCTTTATCTCCCGACACCCATACATTAGTTTGCGGTTGATCTTTTTCAGCTGTAATAAGAGTATCACCAAATAAGCCCCCATCATTTACAAAACGAAGTAAATGGTGATTTTCAATTTCAGCAATTTTTTTGCCGTCTGCAACATTGGATATCCGAATCATCCCATCACGGCTGGTAAGTATTTTATCTCCACTTTTGTTAAACAAAACCACCGTTACGTCCGATACTACCATATCCTGTTCATATCTCCTTATCATCTTACCGTTTTTCAGGTCCCATATACTTATTCCATTAAGTCCTTGCGTTACTAAACGATCCGCGTTCTCGCTAAATGCAGCATGATTGAAAGAGAATACATCATCCTTCAGGGTCATTAATAAAGACATTGTTTTTATGTCCCATATTTTTGCATAGCTCGGATATTCATCTATTGTTATTAACTTCGATTCATCAGGGCTGAAGTTTACAAACGAAAATCGAGTAGATTCTTTATTCACCGTTCCAAGTAAACTCCATGTTTTTGTTTCCCAAATCTTTACCGTATCAACTTCTGTTATTGCCAGATAACTACTTTTAGGGCTTATCTTTAAATTATGATATCCACTCCAAACATTATATATTATTTTACTATCCGAATCGTCCAAAAAATCAGTGACCAACAAGGCTCCATTACCAAATATTAGTAAATTATTCTTAATTATTAGAATCTTGATACCCCATCCGGAAGGCCACTGATCAATTGTTTTAGTTCTTAATTCTTTACCGCTACCGGCATCCAGTACTTTTAATATTATCCGCTTCTTAAGACTATCAGACACACCCTTCACCAAAACAATATACTTACCATCATTACTCATAGTAGCATTCTGATAGTACAAATGCGGGCTATCAAGTAATAGTGTATATGTTGCATCTTTATTTATGTCGGTATATGTAAAACCACCTCGGCCGACAGTTAAAAACTTTGTTTTATCATCACTCATTGCATTTATCGGACCCAGTGGACTGATCCATTCAGGTTGTAAGGTCACTTGCGCTTGCAGTATCGGCATGAAGAATACAAGCATTACGAGATATAGAAAGCTTCGTTTCATTTTTTCCACCATTTCAGTTAATGAGTCAATGTTCGGACATTACCTTACGTACACGGTGTGCATACCGGCTTATACAAATGAAACAAAAAAGCGTCATTTGTTACAGACTCATCTGCATTGAAGGGTAAGAGTATTACCCAAAACTTGTACCTTTACTGAACAAGTATCTTCTCCTTTACCCCTTTTCCGCCCATATCCATACTAAAAATATACATACCCGCAGGCAAGGTATGTATATCTATTGTATGCGTTTTTGCAGGAATAATGCCTTGCTGCACTATTTCGCCAATGTGATTTATAATACTATATGTGCCATTCTCGATGTTTGTATTATTGTGTACGGTAATGCTTTCTTTTGCCGGCATAGGGAATATCGAAACTGTAAAATTATTCTGCGCATTTTCACTATTTTCCACTCCTGTCGTAATGGACTGTATTTCGGGTTTCCATACATTATTTGTAGTTCCTACAGTTATAGTACCCACATTCTCCCATTTATTATTCACCTTCCAATATATACCGGCATCCTTTGTTCCGATAAATATTATTCCATTAAAAGTATATACAGTTGTAAGTTGCGAACTATTCCAAGAATTTTCTTCCATAGTCCATGTTATTCCGTCATCGGTACTTATAAAAATCTCGGAATGAGAAATCGCTATAATATCCCCACCATTTTTTATAAATTTCACTATGGGATGTTTCGTATAATTAGCCGCTTTATGCCATGTTTCACCATTATCGTTACTTCTGTATATACCTTCCGATTCGACATATGAAAACAATGTTTTTCCTGCCGAATACAAGGTATTTATGCCAAGCATAGGCAAACCGTTATTAAACGATTTCCAGTTAAATCCGTCATCATCCGTTGTATAAATGCCATAATGTCCGTGCACATATACCCTATTATTATGTATTACAATGTCTATAAATTTATCGAAAGGTAGGTTTATGCTAAATAATTCTGGCTTGACTTTATCCTTAATTCTATAAATTTTATCACCAAGATTTATATATATTTCATTTCCATTGCTTATTAATGAGATAACTCTGACCGATGACAATGCAGTACCGAGCCATGTCTCACCATTATCACTACTCTTAAACAAACCGCGTTCGGTTCCCGCATAAAGCAAAGTACCTACCGTCGCCATCGAGGTAATATGTAGATTGATAAGACCGCTACTTTTGTTCTGCCACCGCACACCCATATCATTGCTTCTTATTATACCTTTTTTAGTGCCTGCATATATTGTCGTTCCCGATGAAGCAAAAGCATGTATCCGGTCGGAATAAAAACAACGGCTTTGCTGCAATTGCGCTTGTGTACTGTATGTACCGCAAACAATAAGAATGTAAAGTAATGTTACTTTTTTCATAGTTTTCTCCATAAAATCGGGCATATCATTTATGTAATTTTTCATTTTCTTTTATCTTTATCGCATTACAATAAATTTCTCTTGTTTTCTTTTTCCATTTACATCCATACTAAAAATATACATACCCGCAGGCAAGGTATGTATATCTATTGTATAAGAATGTGTATGTGCCGGAATAATACCTTGCTGTACAATTTCGCCTAATTGTGATGTAAGTACATATTGTAAATTTTGTTCCGTACTTGTATGTAATTGTACAGTGCAATAATCATTCGCCGGATTAGGGCTTATCATTATCGGCGATGCACTTACCCGTTCCGAATTATCTTCTAAAGAGGTAAGTGTACTCATATCGAGACGGAACATACCTAAGTCAGTAGAGGCAAAAACATAATCGTCAATGGATATCAAATTCGTCACTCTATTATTATGCAGCCCATTATTTATTTCATTCCACGTTATTCCTTTATCGGTACTGAATATTATTCCTTTCACCCTTGATAGTGCTATAAGAATATTATGAGCAAACACTATTGAAGTTATCTTTTCATTCTCTTCTCCTTTGCGCAGTATATCCCATGAGTCCCCTTTATTACTACTAAACATTATACATCCTTTAAAGGAACCTGCATAAATATTCTCATCATCAAAGGCAAGACATTGTATATTCAGTTCATTATTCATCGGTACTTTTTTTGCTTTCCAGCTTTCTCCGTAGTCATCAGAAACATAGAAAGCGGTTTCTGCACTTACATACACACTATTACCATTTTGCGCACTTGTATAAAAATACACACAGTCCTTCATATCCTCGTGGAGTACCCATTTCCGCCCCCCATCTGATGAAACATAATAATTTAGTTCACTATTAAAAAGGTAAATTTTACTCCCTACGATAAGGACATCTTTTATATACTTTACATCGTGTACCTGTCTCCATGATTTTCCATTATCATTCGATATATATGTATCATGATATGTATATAGTACGATTATACTGTCATTTGCGACAATTTTTTCTACTAAATCTCCTTGATTAACTATTTCATATCGATATTGATTCCAATTATTACCATTATCCGAGCTTACAAACAATCTTGGCTCAACTCCATTATAGGCGTATACATTTTTATTGTTTTTACATATTGCTGAAATACCGATGTATTCCATTCCTGTTACTCTCTCACTCCATGTCTTGCAATCATTGTCAGAAGCATATATGACATTAAAAGTTAAACAATAAAAGACACCATTAATTATTTTAAACGATAACACTCTTCCGTTTGGTAGCGATGTATGAACTATATTTCCGGCATTCATACTTCCGGCTAAGAAACCCTGATCACATAAAACATAAATATTTTCACCTTTTATCTCAACATTTCTTATTGATGTGTAAGAAAGTAATCGGAAATCAACCCAGTTCTTCCCATTCGTACTTTTCTGAATTATCTCTTCGTTATAAGCGAGAATTGTTTTATCATCTGATTTTAGGTTATAAATTCCTGATAATGAGTTTTCCCATGTTTTACCGTAATCGCTTGTGACCAATATACCTTTATAGGTGGCGACAACAATACTGCCATTAACCGACTTTATAGCATGAGCCTTATCATTCTTAATACTTTCGCTAAATAAATTCCATGTGATTCCATTATCAGACGAAGTAAAAATATTTCCCTTAAGAGTAATAGCGTATACTTTTTCTTCGATAAACTCCACTGCAATTACTACACTATCTGTAAGCATGTTTTTTTCTTTTACCCAACTCAATCCCATATCGTAAGAAACAATAAAACCCCCGTCACTTTTTCGTGCGAATACATAATCATCTTTTACATTTATAATTTCAAAATCGAAAGAATTATTCATTTTCCTCCAGTTCATTCCTTTGTCGGTAGAATAATAATCATCCGCATATCGAGTAGTTGCATATATTACCTTTTCCGTACCTACAATTCGTTCAGCTCGACTTCCCCACAGACCATTATTTATGCGCTCCCACTGCGCGGCGAATACGGGTGTAATTCCTATCAGTAGTGTAATAATAGTTCCTATTATTATTTTCATATAGTGTGTCCTTATTATTAATTTTCTTTAGTTATCAGATTTCATTTCATTACAACAAACTTCTCTTGTTTTCTTTTCTCATTTACATCTATACTAAAGATATACATACCGCAGGCAGTATGTATATCTTTTGCATGAAAAAATGAGTTTGCAGGAATACTCAAAAGACTTTCGATTCAAAAACACAATGCTTTATAAAAGCTTGTCTATTTTTTATTTCAAAGTCTCTTTGTTTTCCGAATGCAATTTCACCAATTCTTTTCACGAAAAAAAAATGAGTTTATGCCAATTCGTTTCCCGGAAAAATGCGGTTTGTACCCGTACCATTTACAATCAATGCGGTTTGTACCGGTACCCTGTACAATCAATACGGTTTTGCGTTCGTGGCGAACCTTTGTGCTTTCTTTTGCTCATTACGGTGAACGTATAAGCATAAAGTCACCCAATTACCGAATAGAACAAAACCAACCTAAGTACATTATTTTTAAGAAATTACCAATTCACGGGTTAAACATAACGGCTTGTTCTCCCGCCCATCAGTCGGGTTGATATTATCGTTGCGTGAGGGTAAGTTAATCTACAATATGGGCGTTTTGGGGAGACTTATATACATAGCAGACGGCATACATAGTGTGTCAACATACTGACATATCCTCACAATTTGCTATGAAAATCACGTTTTTCGTTTACCTGCGCTATCAGTTTGGTGTTCGTTTGTACGAATAGGTTGGTGACAAATAGGACAGCGTTAGTGTATTACCGTAAAGATTATGCATAACTAACCTGATACTTTCGGCAGGAGAGCGCCGCTCCTATGCTTTTGCACAGTGGAACGTATAGTATTGGTAGCTGTACTAATTGCGGTTGTTAAACCGGAAGGTTGAACAAGTTAGTACTGTTTATGAGGTGAGCGCTTACGTGACCGCATACATAAGCCCTGCTATTAATTTTTCTGAGCAATCACAAATAAGTAATCATCATTCTCATTGTTGTATTTCTTCGTAACCCGATCGAATGTATCGGAATATATATCCGCAGCCAAATGTATAAGCCCTTGTTCCACCTCGTTTGTATGCGCTAACGATGAAAATGATGAAATACCATTTCTTATTTCCTCAAAAAAATACAATTCCGGCTTTACTTTTCCGCAATATAAAAAGTTATCTTCCAGCTCTTCATGTATTGCATACGTATCGGTGGCGGTTAATGCGATATTGGCATAGAGCATTGATTCATTAATATATCCGAGTGACGGCATCTGATTAATAGATGCCTCAAGCATATTCGGGAAATAATGATTAAGCCAATATCCGCGCATTTGTTCCGGTGTGGATGTGAACAGAACAACTTTCCCATTGGGTTTCAGCACTCTTGATATTTCTCTGAACCCTCTTTGCATATCCGACCAATGGTGAATAGTAAGAAAACCGAAAATACCGTCAATGCTATTATCCTGTAATTCAAGAGACTCGGCTTTACCCTGCTGCCACGTAATGTCTTTATTTCTTTCCTGTGCCTTCGATAACATTTCCACCGAGGGATCAATGCCTATCAGGTGAAAACCCTTTTCCTGAAGAGCTATCGTATAATTACCCGTACCACACCCTATCTCAAGATATGTTCCCTCAGTGTGGGGTTGCAGGTGTTGTATAATTTTTTCTGTAAGATATGGGTCGGCTTTTCTGGTCGTATTATATCCTATGCCTATAGTGTCGTATTTGGGTATCATGGCAATTGATATCATAAATTAAACAATTTCTATTTGTGTTTATCGAGAAGTTTCAGAGTGTGTTGCAAAGAACTGTTATCGTGCCAATCGAAATGTCCGGGTATAATATAAAGTACATTCGGATATTTCTTTATCAATGTTCTTATTGTTTTTTTCCATTCTTTAATATTCGCATCGGCTATATTCCCCAATCCTTCATTTTCGGTGCTTTTAACCAAACAGCCGCCATAAAGAAAATTACTCTTACCGCACCATATCACTATATTGTCATCACTATGTCCTTTTCCTGCATAGTATGTATTAAAAGTATATTGCCCTATTTTCAGTACCGTATCGCCTATAAAATAATATTCAGCCGTTTTTTCATTTCTGCTTTTACCCAATAAATACGTTTGTTTGCTGCTCAGTGTTTTTATTCCCTTATTTTTAAAATAGTGAAGCCCTGCAGTTCTGTCATCATGAAAATGAGTAACTATGCACATAATCACTTTTTTATGATGTTTATTATATATACTATCCAATAGTGGCCCACATTGTGTGGTATCCCATGGGGTATCGAACAATACTATGCCTGCTTCCGTAACAATATAAACACTATTGGAAGGGAAAGGATAACCGTTCAGATTTTTATACGTTGTATATACATAAAAATCACCCGTTACTTGTTCAATCTTTAATGTGTTCTGTAGGTTCTGCCCTACCATACTGTAATTTCCGAATACCGTTAAAAGTAAAACACCTAATATAAAGCAGTATGGAAATTTGCGCAGAAGCATTATAGCTTATTATATAAATGAATAATAAAAATGCGAAACATCTTTTTCGGCAGCATTTGTTGAACGGTAAAAATCCACGGCATGCTCATCCTCTTTTTCCGCCTGTACAAAAACTTCCTCATACCCTTTTTCTTTACATAATGTATTCGTAAAGTCAATTAAACGTTTGCCGATTCCTTGCCTTTGCAATTGTATGGAAACGGCAAGGTCGTATATATAGGCAAGTGGCTTTTCATAATAATATTGATGTAAAATATATACGGTTAATCCGCCCACTACTCTATTATCCTTTATGGCAACTATGGCAAAAAAGTCTTTATTATCGAGTACACTTTGCAGATGTTTCTGTGATGGAATCTGAAAATTTTCCATTTCGAAAACATGTTCAAAAAGATAAATCAAATCGGTGAACAATGAAATATCATCAGTCAGCAACTGCTTAATTTCGATATCCATATATGCTTTATGTGTAGTGAATTTATCCGGTAAATACGGTTCTTTTATCAACAAAACACATCAGATTGCCAAAGGGGTCATGCACATAAAAACTACGCTCACCCCATGGTCTTCTTTTAATACTTTCTTCTACGTAATCGCTATCGGAATCCAGAAATTTTCTATGAACATCTTCAAGATTATCAGTGGAGATATAAATAAATTGACTCTCATGAAATACCCAATCCCTGCCGGCATTATCACCATCGGCTATGGGGTCATACACAGCCAATATCGTACCTTCCAAATCAAAATAATGCCTTCCGCTCGATACACGTTCACCGGGAAGATTAAATATATGCCCATAAAAGGCGCTTGCCTTGTCGATATCTCGTACAGGCAGAATAATTCTATAAAGTTTCATTTTACAATATGTTATGTGAGCCATACCACTATAGAATCCCATTCGATACAATTTCCGTACCCGTTTTGCTGAAAAGGTACATGAAGTACTTTGTTTACTATGGTGTGATCATACTTATTGCTTTACTGTAGGGGTGGCGGGCAAAAAAGCAGATTTATAAAGCGGCACCGAATGTATGGCTAATGTGTATATCAACTGTTGGCGCGAAGCATACTGTACCATAATAGAACAGTTTTTCTTTCCTTTCTCGGTATTGAACACTGTACGGCACAGGATTGATTGGGAATCTTTCCCGCTTAAGGTATATGGTTTTTAATTGGGCTATGATACAAGAACACTTTTTGTAGTCGGCGACAGTATGAACATCTTTTCAATCGCTAATCTTGCCATTAAATAGCTTATCGAGGATTCCGCACCCTGATT
>JALHLL010000125.1:2767-9833 GCA_022844575.1 bacterium | reverse complement strand
AAAACAAATGCCAGATTCTGCTGATTGGGATCCGGCCGATATACGATATAATACAATTAGGTGGATTGTTCAACCCGGTGGCGGTTATGCAGTAGGTCCGAGCCGAGCCAATCCATTTACCGGTGAGATTTACGACGCCGATATTCGTATCAGCGCCGATTTTATCCGTTCAATGAGTCGTTCCTATGATTTTGTTATTGATCCCGGCGTATCACATAACCACGATGAAAAAGAATGTCACTATAGCGATTATGCTGTAACGGATATGGCGTTTGGTCAGGATGTACTTTTTATGAGGGGCTTGACCGATTAGCCGGAATTGAAACAACGATATATAAAAGAATATGTAATATCACTTGTCGCCCATGAGGTTGGTCATACACTCGGATTAAGGCACAATTTTAAAGCAAGTTCAATCAATACGGTAGCAGAATTGCATGATAGCAATACAACGCGCCGAAAAGGACTTTCGGGAAGCGTAATGGACTATCAACCTGTCAACCTGTCTCCTAAAGCAATGCCGCAAGGAGAATTTTATCATACGGAATTAGGGCCTTATGATTATTGGGTAATAGAATACGCATATAAACCATTCGAGAAAAAAGAATACTCATCTGAAGAAGAAATGTTGCTTGCCATCGCCTCAAAAAATACCCGACCCGAACTACGTTACGGTACTGATGAGGATTGTTTCGGTAATTCGGTGTCCGGTGTTGACCCCCTCTGTAATTTGTTTGATTATGGTAGTAATCCTATTGAATACTACGCGGAACGTATCAATATGGCTAAGGAAATATTTGCATCCTTACCTGAAAAAGCTATTAAAAAGGGAGAGAATTTTAATCGTGTGCGTGTGATGTTCAGCCGTGCCTTAGGTCAATACAACCAAGGGGCAACAATTGTTGCAAAGTATATTGGCGGATTATATACACATCGTAACCACGCAGGTGATAATAATCAGACTGTACCTTTTACTCCAGTACCTCCACAGGAACAGAGAACTGCTTTAGAGTTTCTTATTAAAAATTATTTGGTTACGGATGCACTTACTTTTTCCCCGGTTTTACTAAACAATCTCGGAATAAATAGATTATCTGATGGCGAGGATAGCAGAAGAGATCGTTTGGATTTCGGCATTCACGATGCAATAAGAAATGTAACTACTTCACCTTTGTATCGTATCTACAATCCGACTGTTCTTGCAAGAGTACGTGACAATGAAATGAAAACCGTTACAGGAACGCAGCCATTTACTCAACAAGAATTATTCGAAAGTGTAAGAAATGCAGTTTGGGAAGAATTGATGAAGAATATCGAGCCGAGCAGTTATAAAAGAGATGTGCAGAGAACATACGCTGATATTATTACCGCTATGCTCGAAACGAAAAGCATGGTAAACCGTGATGCAATCGCTCTCGCTCGTCTTGATTGCTCAACTTTACGGGATATTCTGAAAAAGAACTCGACAAATAAGAAGTTGTCAGGAATATCGAAAGCACATTATGAAGATATGCTTGCACAATTTACAAGTGCATTAGATACTAAAAAAGATAAAGAAAAACAGAATGATTGATCGTTTAATGGATATTATCCTCGTCCGCTACACAAAACAGGGCGAGGATAATAATTATAATCGAATACCGCATATCACCACAGGAACGATTGTATTCGGAGCTTTAATACGTTTATTTCTACTTACGCTCATTACTTGGGCTGCAGTGCAATTGCTTGAACTGTATGATCACTGGCTTCTGCTTTTTTCAATTGTTATGTTTACTTCCTTTTATCCGGCTTACAGGCAATGGGAACATTTCAGCGCTAGGGTTGAAGTAATGGAAGAAACAACTTTGTGCGGCAGTTGTAAACACTTTGAAAGTTCCGGACAACTATGTCGCCCACTTGATGAGCATGTTTCAGCAGACCATATTCCTTGCGAGGGCTTATCATGGGAGCCGAAATTTGTTGAGATAAAGGAAAATTCCTAAGCTATTACAGTTCAATTATTATAAAAGAAAAGTATGTACCTTGCTTATTACCCAATAACGTAAAACACCCTAATGGTAAAGTACTAATATCTATTTCAGAATTACCGTTACTATCCACCGCATCGAATTGCCATACTTGCCCTAATAAATTGTATTTGGAAAATGTCTCATCATTTATTCACTGCTTAAAAACTATTTTGTTTCCGTCTTTCTCAAAGCCCGATTTAGGAACAACCGTTTCGTGTACGTAACTGGTGGTATTTGTCGTATCGGCATTATAATACCATATTGTTCCGTCAGGTGTAGCCATAAACACCATATTACCATCCACCGCTAACGAACCCTGCGCTTGTGAGAATCGGCTCCTTCAAGCCCATTATTGAACATTGTCCAATCTCTGCCATTCTTCGATACATAGATACCGATTTCGCCTTTCCTATCAGCCGAGCCACTTGAATGAAGAAACATCATTCCATTATTTGCGTTTACTTTCATTATCAAAGCGGTACAGTAAGGGATCATCGGCTTTGTTTCGTTGAATGCCTACAATCGGTTCACTTTGTGCATTGCTAACGATTGTTTGAATATTGTTCAGGTGAGAGGAAGGGAATTCAATTATTGGTAACTCAACAATAGTTATGCTCTCATCAAGCGTATTGCCCCTATAAACTTGACCTTATAGCCCCCCTGTTGCTAATAATCCATAAAAAATACGTGATTGGGAGCGATAGCTATTCGCGGAAAACCTCCTTTCTGTAATCCCTTAGTCCATATCTTCGATATACCGCTTTGCCCCTTCGCTACAGGTGCGAAGATTACGAGAGGCAAGAAAACGTATAAAAGTGGGTAACCGATTCTTTTCATAACAATGTTCTGTTCGTATCAGTTTCTACGAATTTGCATAATTGGAGGCAGTCACATTATAAGAAAAAAATAAGAAAAATGACGAAATTCTCATTTTTCATAAATTTGAAGAAGGAAAATGAATGAAAAACGATACAGTTTCTTTAATTTTCGCTTGTATCATCGTAACGAAGAGACTCATACCATTGAAATGTTGCTACTAAGGTCTAAAAAGCCGACTCATATATCCACACTCACAATTTTACTTTGTTGCTTTGCGTTTTTTTTTCAAAGTAGGCATGAAGTCATTGCACAGATTGGAAATATCTCATTATCTGCTAATGCGGGTTTTGCTTTTTGGACACAAAATATTGTGATCAACAGACTCTCCAATGCCCAAATCCTTACAAATGTCACTAACTCTACATCAAGTCCACCAATTGAACAGTTTTTTCAATTGGGTATAAGCACTGAACTCAATGAACGTTTTCGTTTATCATTAGGCACTTCATTCGGTATCACTAATTTTTCTGCAAAGGGTAATGAATCATCTACCTTTGCAATTAATGGCAGACCTGTCGTGGGAATCATACAACATACGACTGATTCATACCTGAGTGGTATAACTTTAATACCGGCATTTTCAGCAAAGGTATTTCAATCGTTCTATGCCGGAATAGAGGTACCGTATTACATACCCATCTATTCGTATTCACTACACTCACAAGAAATAATACAACCAACGGAATTGAAAGGGAGCCAACTTTCCGATGAATTTGAAGAGCTACCTACGCGTGAAAGTTTCGATTCGTGGTTAGCTCTTGGGTTTTTTGCACGGTATTTCTTACCTATTAATAGTACCCGAACATTGACACTAAACCCGTCAATCAGTTTTCGTACAATGCTCCAATCCCCTATCCTTTCAAATACCATACTACCAACTACACTAAATGCAAGTTTGGGAATCGAGTATGTATTCAGGAAAAACATACGCCGGCAATTTTACGATAGTGTTGTTACGAAAAGCGATACGATACTTGTTCTCGGTACGGTACTAAGTCGCGATACAGTTACCTTCATAGAGAGAACCGTTGATTCTGTAAAGGATATCGTAATAGAAAATGCTTCCATTAAGCGCACATATCAACATAACATCTACAAACATATTGTTCCTAAAAAGATTCCTGTACTTACGGGTCAGATACGGGCAACTTTTTATGATGAGAATAATAATGCTGCACATGAAATGACGGAGGATGTTTCCTTGATGGAAATACACGATATCGCTCAATGTACAATATGGTCATCAGAAAAAAGTAGATTTGATTCTATTCCGAAATTCATGTTAAAGAAATCTCTTATTACAGAAAATAAAACCGAGAAAATTAAATCAACAACCTTCATTGATACTCTGAACTTAATATACCCTTCGACAATTCGCTTCAAGCATAATGCCGTAAGTGAAGCCGGATTGCAATCGTGGAAAATTCGTTTGGAGCAGAATTCTATACTTGTAAAGGAAATAAGCGGAACAAATGAACTGGCTGAATATACAGATATAAATATCAACGAATTAAATATCCGGAAAACAGGTGCTGAGCTGATATGCAAACTTGTTTTAAGAGATTATGAAGGTAATGAGTTTACGACACAAAACACGCGTATAAAACTTCTTTTGGGAACAAATGAACACATTGATTCATCGCATAACATAGAAATATATTTCGTCGATGAATCTATTAGCAAAAGAAGGTACAAGGATTTTTTACCGGAAAAGGTATCAAATTCATTATTAAGATTAAGTGATATGAAAACTGACTTTAATCAAGATTCAGAAACGCCTATACTACGATTTCGAAAACTGCAATGGCTGAACCGTTTTTCTTTCCTTCATAAGTATATGTTTTCCTTACAAGTGATACCGTGATACGGTTTGTTTCATCTTTAATAACAATAGGCAATTTCTTTACCGTATCATACGTCATACTTTTGTAATGATGAGTAACAATCCCACCGTTACGTGATTTGCTAATCAATGAGGTTATTTGATGAATTTGTTTTCGACAAGATTTCTACAAACTATTGCACTAAAAATTGACGGAACACTAATGTTTAACGGTCCCGTTCCGCCTAATAATCAGAATCGTTTTCAGCCGCGACAAACCGGAAGTTCAGGAAACAATAACGGTGAAGGTCCGTTTGTACGTGTGCTTCGCTCATTAATGATATGGTTGGCTTTGGTTGCCGGAATAGTTATTCTTTATGTGCTTTTCAATGTTCCCGGAACAAAAGAAGTTGCCGTATCTTACTCGGATTATATTCGTTTTCTCAACGACAATGTGATACAATCCGCTAAAATCTATAAATCGCAATTAAACGATTTTGCCTTCCACGGAACATTAAAGGAAGAAAAAACCATAATGTTGAATAATCAGATAACACCTATAAAAGCGTTTACGACAAAACTTGGTGTTGTTGATTCCGAAACAGAAAAATTATGGGCAAGCAAAGGTATTACATGGACTTATGAAGAATCTGATTCTCCAATCGGCTCAATTTTGACTATATACTTGCCAATGCTACTCGTTTTCGGACTTTTTATTTTTATGATGCGTCGAATGTCGAACGGTGGAGCCGGAGGTGGATCAAGGGGTATATTCTCATTCGGAAAATCGAAGGCTCGTTTGGTCAACGAACATGGAGCTAACAGAAAAACATTTGCCGATGTTGCAGGAGTGGAAGAAGCAAAAGATGAACTGAGAGAGATTATAGACTTTTTACGCGAACCGTTAAAGTTTCAAAGACTCGGCGGTAAAATTCCGAGAGGCGTATTGTTATTAGGCCCTCCGGGCACTGGTAAAACCCTTTTGGCAAGAGCTGTTGCCGGTGAAGCGAATGTTCCTTTTTTCTCAATATCAGGTGCTGATTTTGTTGAAATGTTTGTAGGTGTCGGGGCAAGTCGTGTACGTGATTTGTTCGACAATGCTAAAAAGAGCGCGCCGTGTTTAATTTTTATTGATGAGATAGACGCAGTTGGTCGGCACCGCGGTGCCGGTTTGGGTGGTGGACATGATGAACGTGAACAAACACTTAATCAACTTCTTGTTGAGATGGACGGATTTGAAAATAATGGCGGCATTATAGTGATAGCAGCTACGAACAGACCTGATGTATTAGACCCTGCACTTTTGAGACCCGGTCGTTTCGATAGACAAGTAGTTGTTGATAGACCGGATGTAAAAGGTCGTGAGCAAATATTACGAGTACATGTAAAGAATGTTCCTTTAGACCCTAATATCAACCTTGAGAACATAGCACGCGGGACACCCGGTTTGAGCGGTGCCGATTTAGCTAACTTGGTTAATGAAGCTGCCCTGTATGCTGCGCGGAGAAATAGTAATCATGTTCAAAACGAAGATTTTGAAAATGCTAAAGACAAAATCCTTATGGGTGTTGAGCGTAGAAGCATGGTTATATCCGATAAGGAAAAAGAAATAACGGCATACCATGAAATGGGTCATGCCCTTGCAGGTAAGTTCTTACCTTATAGCGATCCTGTCCATAAAGTAACGATTATACCACGCGGACGTGCCTTAGGTGTTACGAGTTATCTACCGACGGAGGATTCACATACATATTCAAAAGAATATATCGAATCGCGCATTATTACCCTTCTTGCCGGCAGAGCAGCCGAAATGATTGTGTTTAAACAATTAACAACCGGTGCGGGCAATGATTTGGAAAGAGCGAGCGGACTTGCCCGTAAAATGGTATGCGAATGGGGTATGAGCGATGCGGTAGGCCCCGTAACATTTGCTAATAAACATGATGAAGTTTTTCTCGGCCGGGAGATAGCACAACCACGCGATCATAGCGAAGAAACTGCAAGAATTATAGATAATGAAGTACGGAAAATACTTATTGATTCGATGCATAAAGCCGAGCAATTATTGAGAGACAATCTTGATATGCTTCACATAACCTCTAAAGTATTATTGGTACGTGAAACGATTGATGGTGAAGAACTCGATAAGATAATAAAAGGCGAAGAACTTCCGCCCAGACCACCGAAAGTTGTCCCCACAACAAATGGTACAACGGCGGTACTTACGAATAATTGATATAAAAATGCGTAGAATCAAGGCAAATTCATAACCATGAGTTTGCCTTTTTTTATGCTTACACTATAATACTGTTACAGATTTTCTGTTCTTTATTTTATGAAATATACTGTTTCA
>JALHLL010000125.1:0-2757 GCA_022844575.1 bacterium | reverse complement strand
TTCTGCCATTGCTTTGCAGATATACTGTATTTGCTGAGAAAATTCCCGGTATAAATTCCGTAACGCTGACATCTCAAACCGGTTATTATGAACAGGAATATCATATCACAGATGAAATGCCGCGTAAGATAATCCAAACAAATTGGGATAAGGGCAAACATATAACGGCATTGGCACAAGGAAACGGTTTATGGACTGTAGTAATGAGTTCGCATACAAATTTCGGAGGTCAAAGTTATACCGTATCGGATACGCTTCCCTACCGTTTTATTGAAGAAATGTGGGATAAGGGATTCAGAATTACTTCTCTTGATTTTGGCAATGGTGTTTGGACTTTAGTTATGTCACAAACAGGTGGAATTCTTCAACAAATTGTGTGTGTTGATGATACCATACCTACAGAAACAATACGCTTATGGAGAAGTAAGGGATATGTTATTAATACGATTGCAAAAGGTAATGGTACATGGGTAACAAGTTTTAATTCCGCAACATGGTTTATGTATGAGCAACCTACATTTATTTCTGACACATTTCCTCGTTTTCAGATAGACCGGGCACT
Organism: bacterium; assembly: GCA_022844575.1. GTDB lineage: Bacteria > Bacteroidota > Ignavibacteria > Kapaibacteriales > UBA961 > UBA2353. The sequence goes on along the minus strand of JALHLL010000125.1, from coordinate 2,195 downwards.
AAAATCCGGTATGAGAATGCAATCTATTCAGAACTATGGTACATGGATAATTGTCCTTAACAGCATATCACGTTCGCGTAGCCAAATAGTATTAACAGACACTCTGTTAACAAAAGAAAGAATACGCTCACTATTAGATTCGGGGTATAGAATTACACATGTAAGTGCCGAAAAATCGCCCTCGGAATTAGGATTTATTTCATCAAGGAAACCAAATCCTATGGTTTTACAATCGCTTGATTTAACACAGAATCCGACGGATGAAACCATTGGACTTTTCCGAAAATATATTCAAAGAAATGCGCCGCGTTTCGAGGCGATTCTCGCCTTACAGAAATTACTCCAAAAAGATATACAAAAAGAAGATTGGAAAGCAGCTGCCGATACTTGTTTGAGTTATAGAAAATACTTTGGGGATAGTACTTCCTATATAGATGCACTTATAGACTTATTAACAAGAAATGAACCGATAATTTCGGTTGTAAATGCGGGCGATAGTCTTAATTCCCCCGCGAATGAATGGGATCCGAACCCTACACCCGACGGTAAATATTTTTATCAGAGTACATCGGGTAAAGCCGGTGGCTACGGTGCGGAAGACGTTTTTATTTCCGAACGTTTACCGAATGGGAAATGGTCACTATCAAAGAATATAGGAAAATCCATCAATACGCGAAATCTTCAGGAAACAATAGATAATATTTCGACTGACAATAATACGCTTTATTTATCGGGAGAATTTCCGGGAACATTCGGAAAATTCGACATTTTTACATCCGAAAGAACTGAAGAAGGATGGTCTGCATTACGACAAATGCCAAAACCGATTAACAGCGAGCATCACGATGAAAGCGGATGCCCTACTCCTGATGGGAAAGCACTACTTTTTACAAGTGACAGACCCGGGTCAATCGGAAATTTTGTCCCTAAACAAGGTTATATTCTTAATGGTACGACATGGGGCAATAGTGATATTTATATATGTATAAAAACCGATTCGGGATGGAGCGCACCTATCAATCTTGGCAAAACAATCAATACCCCTTATGCAGAAACCTCAGTATTCCTGCATCCTGATGGCAGAACATTATACTTCTCATCTAATGGTCATGCGGGTTTGGGTGGATTGGATATGTTTAAGTCAGTTCGATTAAAAGAAGATTCGTGGACTGAATGGAGTACACCGATAAACTTGGGTAGGCAGCTGAACGGTGTGAGCGATGATTGGGGTTTTCATGCTTCCGTAAATACCGATACAGCTTATTTTGCAGCAAGAGACAGGAAAGGCGGAAAAGGCGGTTGGGATATATGGACGGTAAAACTGAATGAACAATTAAGACCCTTGTATGTAACATCTATTCGCGGGAAGGTTACTGATGAATCGGGAAATCCCCTCTCGGTACGAATAAAATGGGAAGACTTGAATACGGGTAAAGTAATCGGTGAATTATCGTCGAATCCGCAAGACGGTTCCTATTATATTGCACTGCCGCTTGGTAAACTATATGGTTTTTTTGCCGATAAAGAGGGCTTTTATCCTACAGCTAAAAACATTGACGTACGGACAATAAAAGAAGGAAAAGACAGCACGGTAAATATTCAATTGATTTCACTTCAGAATATACGGTCGGGCAAAAAATCGGTCGTTATTAATAATATCTTTTTTGATTTTGATGCGTGGGATATAAAAGAAGAATCATATCCCGAATTGGAACGCCTTATTCAGTTGATGAATAATGAAAAAGAACTACGCATTGAGATTGGTGGACATACGGATGATAAAGGGTCGGTATCGTATAATAATACGCTTTCCAAAAACAGAGCGGAAGCCGTAAAAAGTTATTTGCTCGCTCATGGAATTGAAATAAAACGTTTACTTACAAAAGGATATGGCAAATCAAAGCCATTAAACAATCTTGAGAGTGAGCAAGAAAGAGCAAAAAATAGAAGAGTTGAATTTAGAGTGGTGAAAAAAAAATAAAACGACAGCGAAAAGTGAGGAAATAATGAAGATATTATCCGCAGACCAAAAAGAATATTTTTCAGAGCACCTGCTTTTACTTAAAGAAAGTAAGGTAATTCCTTACGATAAAAACCAAACAAAGCATAAAATCTCTCAATGTATTGTACCTTGTACATTTTCCCAATTCCCATTCTCATCATTCTTCCATTACAACATTTTTCCGAAGAGTATT
>JALHLL010000124.1:419-9890 GCA_022844575.1 bacterium | reverse complement strand
CATCATCAGTTAACAAGACAGCTCCGAATATGTCGCTCAAGCTTTTATTGACTATTGGTTTTGAAGCCGGCTGGATAATATAATGTTCCGTTTCGCTTATTACTATATGTAATGCTCTCACATAATCCTGCATTGCCCCTATTTTTAATGCCGAACCATGTGTACCGGTCGAAACAGCTCCGGCTATAGTCTGTCCATTACTCGCACCCGTCGTAGGGAGAGATAATCCGGCTTTTTCCAATACCGAATTTATTTGTACAATCTGGGCTCCCGATTGAAAATAATAGAGTCGCTTTTCCAGTGGTAGGACATCTTGAAAAAATGGATTTCCACTTATTACCGATTTGCCGAGATTGGCATAAAAAGTAAGCGGTTTAGTATCGTGCATATTATCATTACAAACAGCAACATCCGATAATGACCATTTACCGCCATAACTTCGTACTCTTTCCATTTTGCTTTTTGCTTGTTTCAGCATTTGCTGTATACCCGCCAAACCGTCTTTCCATCCTGTCGTATTATAGATTTGATAACGATGGAGAATTTGTTTATTTATATTGTTATGCTCATTCGACCATACATAGTTATCAGTAACATTCATTGTATTACTCATTGTTTTTCTCCTTAATTTCCTAAAGTTCCGCCATTTTGTAATGGCTCGGAAGTACATCTGTATTGAATATCCATAGGCACAACAGCGCCAAGAGTAACGACTGCGCAGAGAGAGTACAGCCAATTTGATGAGGTAGTTACTATCTGCATTCCGTTTCCATTACAATCTGCGCTGATAACAGGATCGCTTCCACCCCACCATAAAGCACAAACTGTTGTTTTTTTAATGTCATCGGCTTTTGATGCCTGCTTAGCAATCACATTAACGGTTGAGCATCCTTCAAGGGCAAACTGAAAGGATATAAGAGTTACTACCACTACCAAAACACGAAATTGTTTAATCATAAGAACACCACTATATTAATAATTTGAAAAATCTGCTACCTCATTTCACGATTGCTTCGTATACAAAGTACAATAAGAGAACACGCTAAATTACAACAGTTGTACTCTGTTCCGTTACTACAGGAATACTACATTTTTCAACTTTTTTTGTAAAAAAAACTGAAAAACGACCTGTTTTTAACTCTTTTGACAACATCCTCTTGAAGTGGTTAATAATAACCAAAAATTCATCCTTGTATTGTCTATATTTAGCCAATTTTCCTCTAGAGTAGTTTAGCTTGACTAAGTTAACTTTCTAAAGTATATAACCTGACATCTTTATCAAACTCTTATACGATTTTGTATATCACAATTACACTAATACCTTTGTTTGTTTGCAAAAGACCATAAAAAGCGACGGCCTGCAGAATATTAACCACATATCTAAAACTGACCAAAAGTAAACGTTTTCGTATATGCTTCTAAGTACATGATTCGGTTTACCTTACAATATTCTCATTGTATTTGACGTTATTCTCATTATGGCATGGCATTGTTGTTGCACCCTTTGTTGTGCTTTTTCACCGAGCGGATATAACATGAAGTATATACATATAATATTACTAGTTCTCACTATGACTCACATGGCTTACTCACAGCCATGTGATGATATGCCCATTCCGGATACCACTTACCTTGTTTCCCCAGCCGACGAAACAATTGATTTTACATCAAGAGAGGAATTGTTAAAATGGGAGCCGACAGGCTGGGCAATGAAGTATGAGCTTGAAGTTCGACGTGATTCGATACTATCCGATACGGTAACATTTGATGATAAACTTGAACTCTATGCTGATTGGCTTTGTCGTGACTGTAATCGCTATCAACTTCATCCTCTTGTAGGAAAAGAAACTTATTTCTGGCGTGTTCGTGCGGTGAATAGTTGTGGTAATGGTGCTTGGTCTCAAGTAAGAAGTTTTAAAACAGGTTTTAAGGGTGAACAAGGAATACGATTACACTTTGTTAATGTACCTGATAGCATACATTATGCGGTTATCAGTCCACGCGCTCATTGGTCAAATAATTATTTCAATTCGGTTCTGAAACCTATTGACAGCGGTACAATAGACTTTACGGAGGAAGACTATCCATACCTGCTTTTGGGTGATATAACAATCCTAAGAATTGATTTCCTTGCAAAAGAAAGTAATAAAATATACGGACATATAGAATACACCTATCGTTTTTCATCGGGATTCGATAAATCAAAAAGGGTTGATATTTATGTATATTTTCACCCAGATCTGAAATCAGACAGGCAGTATTTTCCCGGATGGGATTATTATTCAGATCGAACTGAAATGCCTGTATCTGCGCTTATCCCACCGGCCGGTTTGGATAGATTTATTAACCCGCTTAATACCCCAGCATTATTGCTTCGGGGCGCCGGCGGTGGAAACTTTTCTCTTATTTCAGATTCATTACGATCCGCAAGCGTTGACGGCTGGCAAATGCTTTATCCATTCGATGGCAGGATTGATACAAATGCTGTTATACTTAGGCGCATGATTGATACTCTTTCCAATAAATGGTATTCCGGTAAAAGGATTAATATCGGAGCACATGGAACAGCCGGACTTATAGCCCGATATGCTGTAACAGATACTGCTTATAAAGGTACCATCAATAAAATAGCGACAATAGGTACACCTCATTTCGGATCATTTATGGCAAATCGTCTACTTACAAGTAATGCCTTCGATGCTACGATAAGCCCTTTTATTCGTTCTTTCGATACACAATCTCCCGTTATTGCACAATGCCAAACGGGAAGTGATTTTTTACGAAGACTAAATACGAACGGTTTAATGCCCCTTTATGCGGGTAATAATCCGACCCAATCATATCTTGCCATCGCAGGAACTCAATCTATTATCTATGATATTCCGCATGAAGAAATACCGGAGGCATCCGATGGTTTTACATCTGTAGCTTCAGCATCATTACTAAACTTTAATGCTCCTCTTATTACAATCAATGTATCGCATAATGCCGCGACAGGCTCGCGAACATATTTTGAACGTACGGCTGAAATTCTCGGAACTTTTTTTAGTGCTAACTTCTCGACAGATAATATTCCACCATATGTAACAACTCTAACGGATGGTATTTGGGCAGGAAAAAATAATATTTTGAAGCCTGACAATCGAGTTCTTAATAAGAATCTATCCAAAGTATGGTTTTACATACCTGATTATGATGCCTCTCGATGTAATTTAATTATTAATAATTCCACAATAACGGCAATCGGGGACGATAAAGCCCCGAAAGAGAATACATTATATTTACAAAAATTAGCAGGAACTTTTAATTATACAAGCCGATTTTCATCAATAACACCGCATTTGGGAGCTAATATTCCGAATGGTAATTATACTCTTCGGCTTGCCGACTATGTAACGGTATTACCCGAACCAAAAGAAACAAGATTAATTCCGTTAGTAAAAGCAATTCCTGTACTTACCAATGTATCGCCAGCAGGTTTCGGGGGCGGACGCACAAATTTTTATTCTGTACAAGGTGATGACCCGATAACAACACGTTGGGTAAATGCAAGAAATAATAGACAGAATCAGCCCATTTTTACAAGTACGGAAAGAAGAATTCTCTCGGGTTTTTCGCGTATAGACACAGTCCCTTTTGTTATTGATCCATTTATGGATACTGTACTTATAATTTTAACTGCAAAAGATAATATTTTACCTGAAAATTTTTCTAAGCACGGATTTAAATTAAAAACACCGGATGGAACGGTGCTTACACCAACCACAATACAACCTGATGGTTATAAACCTTATGAGCGCTTTGGCTTTCGTGAATTTCCAAATGATAAGGTTGCCTATTACTTTATTGCAAAACCAAAACAAGGTAATTGGGGTGCTATCTACGATACTTCCGCTGTTCGTTCGTGGTTTACATTAAGTTATTTATCTGAAGCTACAATATCATTAAACGTATCTGATTCGATTTTTAAAATCAACGATAAAGTTCCCGTATCGGTTAAGGTATTTAAGAAGTCTTTTAGTGAACCGAGTGTTGCAGTAAATATCTCTGATGCTACAGGAAAGATTATAAACAATGTACAATTAAAGAAAATAAGTGTTGGTGAATATCAAGGAACATTTACTGCAACACAAAACGGAACCTATCGTGCCGAAGCACGAGTGATAATTGATGTGAGTGGAGGCAGGATTGACAGAACAGCATATGCATCATTTGAAGTATATGATGCGACTCCCGATCGCCCTACCCTGCTTACACCATTAAATACGGCTTTCGATGTACCCCGTGTAACCAAACTAACATGGAAGAATGACAAAAAGGCACGTTCTTATTTACTTCAAATGTCAAAGGATAGCAAGTTTACAAATTTTGTAGTTAATGAAGAATCACTGACTGATACAAGTTACACCTTAAGCGGACTTGAACCAAAAACACGATACTATTGGAGAGTAAGAGGCAGGAATATTCGCGGTTTTGGTCAATGGAGCGAATATTTCGATTTTACGACCGGTTTAGATATACTTATTACCCCACAACTTGTGCTTCCGAATGATGGTATAAAAACGTTCCAGACAGATACAACCTTATCATGGACTCAGATTACAGGTGCTGAGCAATATCGTTTGCAAATTGCTACAGACTCAAACTTTATAACAAATGCCATAGTATTCGATAATGCTCTCAATCAAGCGAAATATCGCTTTAGTATGATACCCAATACTCTGTACTTCTGGAGGGTTCGTGCCGTAAGCACAATAGGAACAAGCGGTTGGTCATCCTATAGAAAATTCGAGCGAGTACTTACCCCACCGAAATTGGTAGAGCCGATGAATCAATCAGTTAACTTACCTTTAACTGTTACCATGAAGTGGTCAGTGCCTATAAAAGGACTGAAATTCGATCTTCAAATATCTCGTTCTATAAACTTTGCAACGATTTTGGCTGAGATAAAGGATTTGACTGATACTACATACACTACTTTACTCCCCATTAACGGTGCAGGATACTATTGGCGAGTGAGATGGGTTTTACCAAATGGCTCAAGCGATTGGAGCAGCCCCTATATCTTTACAACCATACTTGCTGCCCCACGCTTGGACAGTCCGGGTGATGGAGTAACAGGTGTTAATCTTACCCCAACAATGACTTGGAGAAATACACCAAATGTTGCCTATTTTCACTTGCAGGTAGCATTGGATAAAAGCATGATTAATATTATTCATGAGGATTCAATACTTACTGTTGTTTCCGTTGCATTAAAGCAATTACAGCCCGAAACACAATATTACTGGCGAGTAAAATCGAAAAATGCGGTTGGTACAAGTCCTTGGTCGGAGATATGGTCATTCAGAACTGGAGCAAATCCAAATACATCGGTACGAGAAACCGTACCCGGTCTTTCAAGTTTCATCTATCCCAATCCGAATAAAGGTCAATTCACCTTAGTTTTTCCGATGGAATTAACACAGGATCAGCAGTTTGATATACGCAATATATATGGCGATTCTGTCGGAAGAGTATATTGCTCGGCAGGTGCCTCATTTATTCAAATAAATCTTCAACATGTTCCGCCGGGAATGTACTTTATCAATGGCTTGCAATTTGTGTTATTACCTTAGAAGACTCCATCGCCGCAACATATTTGACTGTTTTACTATAATTATGCAGGGACAAGAAGAATCGTAAAAAACGGCTGATACAAAATTGCCAACACGCACCTTCAAGTCCCCATATCGGAACCAAAATGATTGAAGAAAAGAAGTCAATAAAAGCTCCCCATATAAGCTGCTGCTTCATCCATTCACCTTTTCCTCTTGCTAATGAGAACTGGTGAAACGGTTGCCATAGCCCTTGAAAAAAGCCGCCTACCACAAGTGGAAACATATAAGGAAGAGCTTGTTGGAATGTTTCATTTGATGATAGATTTATAAGAAAAGGTGCGCCTATATATACAACCGAGCCAATTATTAAAAGGGTAAGAAGATTCACTATTACCAAACGGTCTTTCAGCTTGCGTTGCTGCGAAAAATTCTTAAACATGCTTTGAGAAATCGATTGTGTTGCTTGCACCATAGGCACAACAAGGTTACTCGCAACACCATAAATTGCTGATGCCGATATAGATGAGAAGTAAGGTATCATAACCGGTGCCAATTGAAAAGCAGGTACAGAAACTAATTTACCTATATATATCTGCCAACCATATTCCTTATTCTCTTGTTTAAGTATCGGGTATAAATCAAATGGGTTTGTTAAAATAGGTTTTAACCTCACGAGAATAAACAATCCGGTAAACCCCATTGCCCCAAGGTTTAGAAGCAGCGAGACTTGCACATTTAACTTAAGTAAACATATCCATACCGAAAGTAATACGACTGTCATAAGTCTCGAGGCTATTGTATATACAGAGAGATAATACACGTCACCCGAACCTTGCAGAACAGTCTGTAAAAAGAACTGAAGTACATATGCCCAAGCGAAAGTTGAACTAATTAACATCCCTTTGTACACAAGCTCATTACTAAGAAGTTCAGGGAAGAAAAAAGTAAGAGCACTAAGGAAAACAGAGAACATCATTGCGATGATTGACATTACAACAATAAGCAATCCGTACATCCTACGTACTTCGTATCTTTCAGTAATACCCGATAACAATTTTGCACCGGAAAGAAAGAAGCCGAACTCAAACAAAGGATGTAAAAGGATGAGTACATGCGTACACCATGTCACAGCACCAAACTCGTCTTTGGTTAAAAAATTGGTATTGATTTTTTGAGATAAGAAAGCCAAAACGATACTGAGAATCTGTGAGCTATATAAGATGATGGCCCTTCTCGATTCGCGAGATGAGATTAAGTTACTTAGTTTTGTAAAATTAAGATTCTTAAGTAAAGAGGTCAATCTCTGTAAGACTTGCAGCATTTGAACGAATTTCGGTAAAAAAACTATAAAAACAAAGTATCGTTGTACACGTACTTGTGTAATTTACATATGAATATTCTATCCGTACTCCAATTCGAGTAAAAAAAATGATCACAAAACAAGAATTCAAACGTATATATACAAAAGCCGTTGACCAGTCGCTCCATTTTTGGACACCCGAGATCCAAAAGGAGATATCCACACATAATGTCGGCTGGGCACCTGAAAAAACTAATACAAAAGACTACCTTGAATCCTCATGGATACGTTACTGGAAAGTTGTCGAGAATTTAGTGGAGCGTGATAAGAAAACAGTTTGCGATATAGGTGGTTTTTGGGGCGCATTCCCTGTTGCTCTTAAAGAATTAGGGTTTGAGGTAAGTATGACCGAAGCTCTAAAGTATTATAGCGATTCATTCACACCTCTTTTCGATTATATTCGTTCCAAGGGCATAACCATACATGACTACGATCCTTTTGAAGAAACCCCTAACTTACAATCGTTTGATGCTGTAACGGTTATGGCAGTTCTTGAACACTACCCTCATTCGTTAAAATTCTTCTTAGACAATATGAAGACCCTGATGAACAATGAAGGGTTATTATTTATTGATGTTCCTAATATTGCTTACTTTTCAAAAAGAATTGCATTTATGTTGGGAAAAACACCCCTTGTACCAATAGATAATATTTTTAATTCTAATGTACCCTTCATAGGACATCATCATGAATACACGCTTGATGAATTGGAAAATTTAGCTGAACTGGGTAAGTTTAAGATTATAAAATCAGAGTGTTTTAACTATTCTCCCTCACGGATATTAACGCTACGCTCAGTTCTTTTACATCCTTTCCGAAGTATAGTGTTTTCCTCTTTCCCTACTACTCGTGAATTATTGATGATTGTACTTCAGAAATAAACTTGATGTACGTTTTTTTAGTACACTGATGATAGTGGTATAAGCGAAACTACAACTCAGTCAATCAGTTACTCCTTATTGATTATAGTTAAGTTAACGATTTTAGATATTGGTTATCGTAACTATTTCGTATATTTAGCTTAGTCCAGATATTGTCCTTATCTTAACTAGGAGTCCCAATGCCATCCTCATGGTTGTATATTTTTATCGCAGTTTTACTTTTCCATGCAGAATACCTTGCTTTTTCAAAAGAGAATGTTGTCAGCGCAATCTCTGAATATATACGTCTATATGGTAATTCGCATATTAGACCAAACGAAACCTCTATACTGAATAAGTTCGTTTATAATAATTTAATGTTAACGGTGAAGGATGAAGACGTTGAATTTGTGAACAACTTTATGTCAAAAAAAGTTCAAATGAATTTTTCTAACACAACAGACCAGAATATTAGCTCAGATGATAGTGAAAGCAGAAAAGAAGTAAGGAATCATAATCTTTTTTCAAATACCTCAAAAGAAAGTACTAAAAACTTAACATATGAAGTCCCCGAAAACTCGCTAATTGATAGTACTCAAAAAAATGTTTCCGGTATTATTAACATCTACACCCCGGTAATAGAAATTAGAAACGATTGTAATGCGACAATTCATGTAAAGAATTCATCCGGTTTTTCGGTAGGAGACAAAGTACTAATCATTCAAATGCAGGGTGCACGCATAAATGAGAGTAACTCATCAGATTATGGGAGTATTCTAGATTACGGAAATTGTGGTAATCATGAGTTTTCGAGAATAATAGGAATATCAGATAATATTATTCAACTCCAGAGTTCACTGTTACATCAATACACAATGACCGGCAAAGTACAGTGCATACGAGTTCCTGAATATAAGAATGTTACAGTTAGTGGGGAGCTAACTTGTAAACAATGGGATGGAGAAACAGGAGGGGTACTTGTTTTTACTGCAAGTGAAAAAGCAACGCTACTTTCCGATATTAACGTTAATGGCAAAGGTTTCAGAGGTGCTAAAGCAATCGGTTCGGGCGATTATCCAAGTTATTATGTCGGGGATTATATAGTTGACAATGATAAACCGGGATATTCGGCGCCGAAAGGAGAGGGCATTGCAGAATTTGGTATCGAACCATTTACGAACGGAAGGGGTGCACCCGCTAACGGTGGTGGTGGTGGTGGCAATCACAATACAGGAGGTGCGGGAGGATCGAATTATGGTTGTGGCGGTAATGGTAGTGTTGGCTGGGTATCAACACATTACTCAGGTGATAATAAAACCGCACAAAGTATCGGAGGATATCCTCTTGCTGTTTCAAAAGGACGTATTTTTATGGGAGGTGGAGGAGGTGCAGGTCATTCTAACCAAGATGATCTTGGACATGGAGGCAATGGTGGAGGTATCATTATCATAATCGCACAAGTATTAGAAAGTAATAAGCATACAATTTCCGCAGAGGGTTCAGTGGGTACTGAAAGTAGTATTGATGGTTCAGGCGGCGGCGGGGCAGGTGGTAATATTTACCTTGACGTAGTTGATAATGTAAATCTTTTAAATTTAAGTGTGAAGGGCGGCAATGGAGCAAACAATTTATATACCCGTTACGATCATCC
>JALHLL010000124.1:0-409 GCA_022844575.1 bacterium | reverse complement strand
ACGATAATCCGCCTGGTGGTGGTGGTGGTGGTGGTGGAATTATGTTTAAAAATGACTTTGGCAATAAAGTTATAGATATTGAAGGAGGTACAAAAGGTTCTACCGGTTTTTCTGTTACAGATTACGGAGCTAAAAGCGGTTGTCGCGGAACTTTTGTTTCGAATGTAAGTATTGATGAAAATTCAAGTACAGGAAATTCGAAAAATGCCCAAACTTTGCCTAATCTTTACTATCCTGTTAAAGCAATTAATGATGAAATGATTAGAGTTACAGTTGATAAACACCCTGAATTGTGTATCGGGAACAAAGTCCTTATTATTCAAATGCAGGGTGTTGAGGTTAACACAACACTCAACAATGATTTTGGAAAAATCATATCACTTAATTCCTGTGGTAATTATGAGTTTTC
>JALHLL010000123.1 GCA_022844575.1 bacterium | reverse complement strand
AAAACGAGATAATGAATAAAGAGAGCCGCTTTTCAATCTATAATCAACTTGGCGAACATGTACTATCGGGAACAATTCCCGCCGGCAACAAAACATATGCAATTCCCATACATAACTTAACTGTAGGTATGTACGTGTTCACCACCGAAATAAACGGCAAAAAAGTGCAAGAAAAGTTTGTGGTGATGAGATAGATAACTCACCAAAGTCTTGTTTATACGCAAAGTAACGGATTGTATATTGAGAGTGATTGCTTAACGAGACGTGTATCTTGCAAAAAAATACGTGCAAGTCATGTAATAACAACATTATATGTACCGTGCATGGTTGTTATATCCGTAGCATTCTCTATATTTGTTTAGTCTCGGTTCAGCATTCGCATTGTTGAAGAAATATCACCACATTGAAAGGGCAAATAGTATGCGCGCTACACTATCGTTCTTAGCGGTCTTTGTTATTTTCAGTTCCTATATACTACATGCACAAAAGGAGTTAAGCCCCGCATGGACTTCTCACTATATCGGGAGTAGTATGGAATACTCTGAAGATGAAACCACATTTATCACCTTTACCGAAAAAGGTGTCACATTATGGGATGCCAAAACACTCACAGCACTCGGTACATTTGCGGAGTTTGGAAGTGATAAAGAGTATGGGCGCAAGATTATCAGTGCCACATTAAGTAGCGATGGTACAAGATTGGTGACGGGTAATTCCGATGGTACGGTAAGGATATGGAGTACAATGAACGGTAATGTTCTTAAGACAATCAATGTATCTCCTTTTTCAGAGCCTCCCTATAATCGCTATGATGCGTATGTGCGGGAAGTGCATATAAATAAGCAAAACAATAGAATAATCATAAGAACCAAAAGTGGTTCGGAATGCTCTTTATGGGATATAGAAGCAGAACGTAAACTCAATAGCTACGAGTCTTGTAGCTTAATAAAGTTTAGTAAACAAGGAAATCTTATCCTTGGTCTATTCCGAGATACTGTTTTATATGTGTGCTCTTCGAATACTGGAGAGTCTATAGTACGGAAAACTATGCCGAATCATATTAGACACATTGAATATGCAGAATTCGATAGTACCGATAACAGGATTATAACCGTTAATAGGAGTATCAACTCTTCTTCCTATTCGGGAGAAAAAAATGTAATTCTATGGTCAACGGAAGACCTTACCGAAATTCAATCGAATAAAGTGATAGTTGACAATCCTTATGGTTTTAGAATAAGGTATTATGCTACAGGATCAAAAGTATCCATAATAACATCGTATATATATATGTACGATATTGTTGAAAATAGCTGGATAATGAACAAATATACGCCTAAAAATAATGCTTATATTGTAAGTGTGAACTATAATGCGGATAAAATAGCGTATATGGACTCTATCTCTATGGTCATTTATTCGATAAGTAAAGATAAGCAGATTTTCTCAATGAAGAGAAATCCGAGAATAAGCTATTTTTCTCTCAATAAATCCGGTGATAAAATGATAGGTACTTCACATTTTGGAGTACTACATATGTATAATACTGTTGATGGTAAATCCGATGTTTTAATGGGGCATACGGATAGAGTACTGCATGCTACATTCAATGAACAAAATAATCTTTTTGCTACAGACGGAGGGAGATGTGCGCCTAAAATTTGGAATATTGATGGTAGTCCGAATAATTATGTAGATAATGGAAACGCCAAAGACACAAAATATATATCGTTCAACCTTAATAGCAATAGATTAATAACTTTCAACGGTTGGGGAAAGTTTGTGTGGGATTTAGAACAAGAAACGCTAAAGTACAGTCAGGGACTTGGAATTGTTCTCATGGGTGCTTATAATAGATGGCATAATAAATCTATTGCTTTGGTAAGAAACCAGGACGCTGTGAAAATGTATTATGTAAACTCTATTTACTTCTCTACCGAACAAGGTTTTGATATAACAGGGGGAGAGCATCCTAAGCCTGAAGTTCCGCCACAGTATAATTATGTTACTCTCAGTAATTCCACAAACTATGTTGCAGCAACAAAGTATAATAATGAATTGATTATAAAAAATGTATGGAATGATACCGAAAGTATAATACGTACTCCCTATAATAATCGTAGTGTCGTTTTCAGTAATGATGAAAAGAGAATATTGGTAGGACATGAGACCGGTGAAATAACCGTATGGGATGTTCTTACTAAAAATAAGGTATTGGAGATAGAGGCAGATCCGAGATGGCTTAAATCGGCTGTTTTCACAACACAAGATAGTAAAATAATGACAGTAGGCCATGACTCCACAGCTAAATTATGGGATGCCGAAACAGGTGTTTTACTTCAGGCATTTTCAACACGAAAAAACTTTATATCGCTTGCGCAAATAGATAGAACCGGAAGACATATCGTATTGTGCGATTATGCATCATCTACTCCGACCGTATGGGATGCAAATTCCGGTAAATTAATAGCAAGGTTAGTAGGACATTCCGATACGGTTTTATATGTCACTTTCGATAATTCGGGTTCGAAAGTTGTAACGACAAGTGCCGACGGAACAGTGAAAATGTGGGATTTGGAACAAGCAATTACACAAGCAACTACATCTGTGCACGATAATAGTGAAAACGTCGAAGCGGGTGCAGTGGAAATATATCCTAATCCGACAGATAATGAAATTACGATAAACTACCCTTTCCAATATATTACATCGGAATATAGTATAATAAATCAATTCGGCGAAAACCTTGCATTGGGATTCATCCCTAAAGGAAATAATAGGCATACGATATCTCTTGGCGATTTACCTTCAGGAATATACTTTTTCAGTACCGAAATAAACGGGAAAAAGATACAACATAGGTTTGTGATTATACGATAGTTTCAATAGCTATCCATTCATATACGATTGATAATTGTGTTTAATTGGTGTACAGTTTCGTAAATTGATAACTAATATTAGTTTTGTATTACCAAAGTTTTACGGTAAGAAAACTGAAAAAACCAATATAGAGCCATAGCCATGAAAACATACTTCTTTATCCTTTTACTGCTTTCAAATTTTTTAACTCTCAGTGCACAATGGGAACCAACTAATGGACCCTATGGCGGCAGTATTGTCGCAGGTGTATTAAAAAACGATACACTTTTTGCCGGCTCCGGCAGATTGGGGGTATTCCGTTCCGTTGATAAAGGGGAAAACTGGCAGCGTGTAAGTAATGGTCTGCCATTATATTCGGGAGGACGTACATTTGTTGTCAGTAAGGGACAATTGTTCACAGCTGGTTATGAGGGTATTTTTCGTTCAACAAACAATGGTGAAGAATGGACTCGTCAAAACGGATCACTTACTATAGCTGAAGCGACGATAAAATCAATGGTTGCGAATGAAAAATTTGTTTTCGCAGCTAATGCTCGTGGTGGTGTCTTTCGTTCCTCAGATAATGGGGAAAATTGGGAGCATGCAGATAAGGGTTTAACGAAAGATGGTTCTCTAAACGGTATTGTTTTATTGCACGGAAAATTGTTTGCATCCTTCGCATATGATCAGTTATTATACCGTTCGACCGACGATGGGGAAAATTGGGAGTTAGTAAGTAATACTCTGGGATTTGAGGTTATGATTGAAAATGGCGAAGAACTTATTGCATCCGGTATAAGCCAGGGGGTACATCGCTCTACCGATGATGGCGTAACATGGATGCCTGCATACAAGCATCTTGAATACGCGCCTACGGTACAAACAATCGTACAACACGATAATAAGGTATTTGCCTATTCAACAAACGCGGGATTATATACCATAACAAATAATGGTATTACTTGGGATTCCGTAAATGCTGATTCGAAAAAACTGAGATTTACATCGTTTATTTCTGATGGTGAGAATTTGTTTGCTACCTCGCAAATCGGTATGTATCGTTCGACTGATAATGGGATTACATGGAAATATATAGTTAATGGGCTCACTGGCGTGGAAGTTTCCTCTTTTGTACAAAAAGGAAAATATCTTTATGCTTCGGTATCGACGCAGGAAGGAAGGGGTATCTATAGAACATCCGATAATGGCGAAACATGGTCAGTTTCGGATAGCAGTTTAAAAATATACCGTTTATTTGTAAAAGACACTACTCTTTTTGCTATCGGCGCAGATTTATATATTGTTGGAGACGCTTTATATTCATTTAATGAGACACAGGAAAAATGGTTTAAGGTACAAAGCAATCTATATAAGGGTACTTTGCGTTGTTTATATGTAAACGATAACGATATATACGTTACTGCCAGCAGTCAATACGGCGGTTCCGTCATATTTAAATCTTCGGATAATGGCACGAACTGGAGCATTGTTGGTAAGTGGTTCCAACAAGAGTATATTGAGTCAATTGTTGCAATAGGTGATACACTCATTCTAACTACGGTTAATTATGCTTATAGAAGTACCGACAAAGGGGAAAATTGGGTAAGAGTATTAAGTAATTTGGAACCAGCTCAATCACCCTATTGTACTGTTTCGAAAGAGGGAACAGTATATGTTACAGCATTGAATGAGGGGGTATTTCGATCAGATGATAAAGGTGAGTCTTGGTTACAACTTAAGGACGGATTGCCGGAAAACCCAAGCGTTGGGGCTTTATTGGAAAAAGATGGGAATATTATTGCTACGATAGGTTCGAATATATACTATGCCCATTACTCAGATAATAAGTGGTTACCTCTTATTACAAATCAACCCAAACGGCTTTTCCAAAAGTTTTATCTTAAAGACAATTATATTTTTACCAGTGAATTTGGTAGCACTGTAAAGCGATTGGATGTAACTGACTATCTCTCACATACCAACGAGGAATTAACCTCAATACAAACACCAATTACTCTGTTCCCTAATCCCGTACGGAATGAAGTTTCTCTATATGGTATGTATTCTTCTTTAAAACCATTAAAGTATGTAATCACTGATTACGTAGGTAGAAACGTATTAGAAGGTACAATACCTGTAGATAGTGAAACATACACAATTCCTGTGCAAAACTTAATGGCAGGTGTGTATATTTTCAGTACGGAGATAGACGGTAAAAAAGTACAAGAAAAGTTTGTGGTGATGAGATAGAAGTACTAACATAGAATATTATATATAATGGGAACGAGAACATCGTTCCCATTTTTATTTCATGAGTTTAGGATTTGCTTTGTAATTTTGAATGCCGATTACAATACAGAATACAACCGCGAATGTAAAGTTTTGCCGTTCTCCGAATACCTGTTCGTGTTCATATGGTGCCGGTTAATGCTCTGTAAAGTCCGGTTACAATATCTTCTACTCATAAATGGAGTGTTATTATGAACATTCGTTTTGTTTTCTGTTTTTGCCTACAATTTGTGCTGTTTACTCATATATGTTTTACGCAGAATATTGAAAAAGAAATCCTATCGAAATATATAGGTACGGGTAATGCCGGTACGGAATTTTATATAACTTTTCCGCCATGTTATGAAATTATTCCTCAAGATGTAGGTAACAAGTTTTTGCTGCAAATATTTTCACCTGTATCACAGAAGGTTGTTATTAAGATTGAGGGTAAAAACTATAGCGATTCTCTCTTTATAAGAGCTTATGAGACGCATTATGTTGACTTGGCTCGTGATCTCGGACAGCCGTATATAAAATTGAATACAGATGAAGCACCGGTTGAGAAAGTATATGCAAAAGCAGGCATTAATATACAATCGAGCACGCCTATAGTGGTATATGCACTCAATCGTTTTAATAACTCTTCCGAAGGCTTCTTAGCTTTACCGGTTTCACGGTTAGGCACTGACTATATGGTTGCATCGTGGTCACAGCATAGGGCGGCGAATGGTTATATGCTCCCCTCCCATACTAATATTGTAGCAGCATACGATAATACAAAAGTAACCTTTACAATGGGTGGTAATGAGGGAGCGAAAACGAAGGGCGGGCTTGCGATGGGTCAATCAAAGAGTTGGACTTTGCAAAAAGGTGATGTATTATGCTTTGCAAATGATAGTGTAGAACGTGATTTGAGTGGGAGCCGTATTGTATCCGATAAACCGGTAGGTGTAGTATCGGGTAATGAATGTGCGAATGTACCGAAAACGATTAATGGTTGTGACTTTATCTGTGAAATGGAAATACCCGTTACATTATGGGGAAAAGAGTATCTCTTGACTCCGATAGCGGGAAGGAATTTTAACCCCATAGTACGGGTGTATGCTCATCCCGATTATAAAAATGTAACGGTGAAACTGGATGGGGAAAAATGGTTTGTACTTCCTAACCTAATAGAAGTGGAGGGTCACCGTTTTCTTGAAATGCGAGTTACTACGGGTGCACCTCGAGCTTCGATTATTTCATCCGACGCTCCGATCTTTGTCTCAATGTATAGCACCAAGGAAAGTGCAAGCTCAAATCCCATGCAAAGTGCGATTATTCCGACGGAGCAATATCGTAAGGAAGTGTTTTTCAGCGCCCCGCCGTCGCGTAGTAAACCGGCATCAGACAGCAATTTTGTGAATATTGTTTATGCACTTGATAATAATGGCGAGATGCCGAAAGATTTGGAATTTGGCACGATGGTACGTAATATCTATGGATTCGATAGTATTAAGTGGACATCACTTGAGAAAAAATTCGGTAAATACATCGGGTGGAAATACGCTAAAAAGTCCGTAAATGGAGAACAATATGCTATGAAACGTATAGGTATTCCACCATCCGAATTGTATGCAATACGTTCGAGCAAACCATTGGCGGTATATCTGTACACTGAAGCAAGTGCCGAAAGTTACGCTTTACCTGCCGGATGCAATCTTGATAATTTCTCGGAAATAGACACCACGCCACCCATAATAACCGTAACCGATAGCAGCTTGATACATTGGTCGGGAACCGTCGCCGATTTTATGACAAAAAAATCGGAAAAAAAATCGGATATTATTGCCAATAGCTTACCCGGACATATAGCAAGTTTTGCAAATGTGAAGGAGTATAATAAAAATATCAAATTTGAGCAATGGACAGTCGGCAATGAAATGACAAGTACCAGAAAATGGAAAATCAGTATTCTTGACTCGATAAAAGAAGCACGATGTGTTCTTGTTGCTGCCGATAAAGCGGGAAATAGTATATACAAGGATTATGTATATAAACCGGATACGGGAAAAGTAATCATTACATTGCCTCAAAAAATATCGCTCAATATTGCTAAAGATGAATCAATACAAAGATATCTTACAATAAAAAATAAAAACAAATATTTATCGGTAATAATTACAAAACATAGTTTTAACGGTACATATCTTACAATAAACAGCGATGGTATAAATAACAGGACAATAAAACCCGGTGATTCCATACAAGTACCCCTTAACTTTTTTGCGCAGGTAAGAGGTAAATTTACCGGTAAATTTACATGTACCTCAAATTTGTTCGGCACGACGGAGCTTACATTTACGGCGGAAGCTCTGGAAGGCGTACTCGCAACAATAGAAGACATAACATTTAATACAACGGATATAGGTAGTATCAGTACGGAAACAAAACATATCGGATTATCGGTAGCAAATGTAGAGTTTGCCGACAAAGTGACAATAGTAAAAGTGCAATGCAAACCGGAAAACTCTATTGCATTTACTACGGAAACATTCGGTAATAATGGTTTTCAAATAGATACATCATTATTTATCAACAAAGAATTAATACCCGGTGAAGCGGAAATGCAAATTCCCGTCCGTTTTAAGGCATTAAATGAAGGCATGCACACAGCTAATCTCCAACTTTATACATCCGACGAAAAATTCAAGGAAGTCCGTTTTACTGGTTATGGCAGAGCAGCCACATCAGTCGAGGATGAAAGTAATGGTACAATAACGGTATATGCTTCGGCAGATTATAGTGTTTTGAATATTATTAATAATAATGCTGCGAAAGAATATAGTTTTAGCATCTACAATCAACTTGGCGAAAAAGTTTTATTGGGAATAATGCCCAGTGGTAATTCAAACTACATAATCCCAATACAAAATCTACAGTCAGGTATGTATATTTTCAGTATGGAAATCAATGGCAAAAGGGTGCAAGAGAAGTTTATGATTATGCGGTAGAATAGAGTAAATGAATGTATTTAAAGTTTACACCTTATATCAATATGTTAAAGCAAGTTATATATTGTATTGTAGCCATACTGTTTTTACAAAGTAGTATGGCACAAAAAATATTAAGACCAATCTGGACGAATCCTTTTGTTGGAAGATACAGTGAGTTTAGCCCTGATGGAAATTTTGTACTAACGGGAAGTAAAGATAGTACTGCCCGTATATGGGACAGCCGAACAGGTGATAGACTGGCAGTTATCGGTAAGTATAATGGAGCAGTAAATACAACTCAATTCAGCGTAACGGGTGATACGGTATTGGTGAGTGATGATTACGGCGAGGTGTATATGTATAGTGTAAGCGGTTTACATCCGAGTGCTATTGAAAGTGAAGGTACGAAAGGCAATGATACGGATATAAACGTTGTTTATGAAACAATGTACTCCGAGTCGAGTTCAACAAAGCGGTATCGCAAACAGTATCATATACCATTACCAATTATATGGGTGATGAAGTAATGAAAAGGCAGTGCAATTGCCGGTAATGTAGGTTTTGAGTTACCGATACAAAACGTTTATTCAGGCTGTTATACTCTGTACCGAATTAGACGGGAAAGTAGCTCGGAACGGGTTTATTATAGCTCGATAAGTATAGTATATGAACAAGCTTTCTGAAAACATCATAAAATAATAAGAAACATAATTATTTATAATTAAACAAGGTGTAAAATTCTGAAGTGATAAGCAAGTAAATGAAATAATGATTGTATATAAAAAAAGAAACAATGAGAAACATTATAGCTATAATATTCATGAAAATCTTACTTGTACTAAAGCTTGAAGCACAAGTAAAAGAAATACCGTTAACTGTAACAAACATTAAGCCTCAGCCCGTTTATGTAAAATTCAGCCCTAATTCAAAAAGAATACTGTTTTACGGAAAAGCGTTGGCTCCTACTTGTTATGTTAAAGACTTAGCTACAGGCTATACAATAACACCGAGATATGCCATCCATGATTTGTATAATACTTCAGCGGCGGATTTTCACCCTTCCGGAGATTATATTGTATTTGCGGCAGTAGAAGTACTAAAGCCGCCACCATACAATAATCCTGATGTTCGCGAAACGACCTGCGTATGGAGTTTAACCGAAAATGGGTGCGAGGCATCACTTTCGGGAAAAGAATCTAACGAGAATAGTATTATAGATGCTAAGTTTAATAAAATAGGTACGCATCTATTAATAATAAGGGGTGTTGGCAATGGTATTAATAGGGAACTTTGGGATTGGATGGAAGGTGGGAAAACCCGAATACTCGCTGGAAACGATGTTGGCTTTAGTTATGAAGGTGATTATCTTTGGGCTGAATCTTACGATGATTTCGATATATTAAATACCGATGGAACCTGGTCTAAAAAAATTAAGCGTAACAGTTCTGATGGAGACTTCCCTTGGGCAGCTACTATCGCCTGTGATAATAATAAGTTAGTAATAGGAACATATTACGGGAATATTGAGATTTGGGATATTAAAAGTGGGCAAATGGTAAAAAAAAGTAAAATTCAAACTAAATCTATTGAACCATTATTGTTCGATAAAATATGTAGAAGATTTTTGACAATTAGTGACAATATATTGGTAAAGATATGGGATTTTGAAACGCTGGAACTACAAACAACATTAAAAGGTCATCATACACGCGCATTAACCGAAGCACAATTTAGTCCGAACGGATATTATTTAGTAACAGGAAGTAAAGATAGTACGGCTTGTATATGGGATAGCCGCACGGGAGAAAGATT
>JALHLL010000122.1 GCA_022844575.1 bacterium | reverse complement strand
TCTTACTCTATTATACGGTTCAGGTTCGTGTATCGCACAAATGAATGATGCCAAGCAATTAGATAAGATAATTGCTATAGTCGGCAAGGAGGTAATTTTTGCTTCGGATGTAGAGGGAAGAACGGCAATTTTCGCTCAACAACGCAAAGCCGATCCTAATGACCCTAAATTCCGAAAACAAGTTTTGGATGATCTGATCAATGAAAAACTCATTATCACCAAAGCGATTGAAGATAGCGTGGAAGTTGCCATCGAGGAAGTAAATCAACGTTTGGATTATACCATTCAGAATCTTATACAGCAATATGGCAGTGAACGCCGTGTGGAAGATTTGTACGGCATGTCTATAGAACGCCTTAAAAGAAATTTTCGCGACGATATGCGTAAACAAATGATGGCGGAGCGACTTCAGCAACAAAAACTCTATTCCGTAAAATGTACTCCGCGTGAAATTGAGGATTTTTATAATCAGTATAAGGATTCCTTACCTGCGGCACCGGCACAACTTGAACTTTCGCATATAGTTATTTATGTACGCCCTTCAGCAGAAATCAAGGATGAAATTCGTCGGAAAGCACTAAAAGTACGTGATTCGATTATTGCCGGCGGGGATTTTGCCGCTTTTGCAAAACGGTATAGCAGCGATCCGGCCTCGGCGGCACAAGGCGGCGATGTAGGGTGGGTTGAAAAAGGAAAATTCGTAGCCGAATATGAGAGGGCTGCATATTCTATGCAACCGAATGAAGTATCACCACCTGTTGAATCGCCATTCGGTTATCATATTATTCAACTTATTGATAAAAGAATGAATGCCTGCAATACAAGGCATATACTTTTTAAAGTCGGCGGTTCGAATGATGATAATCAACGTGCAAAAGACACCTTAGCTTCTATAAAAAAACGCGCAGCAGCCGGTGAACCGTTCGAGATATTGGCAAGAAGATTTTCAGAGGAAAAAGAGACACAAGGTTTTGGCGGTTCGATGGGAAGTATGGATGCTTCACGGCTCGGTGCAGACCTTAAAACGGTATTAGATGCTTTACCCGATGGTGGAATAACCGACCCGTTGCCTTATGCCTCCGATCCAACGAAACCGGCTTTTCATATCGTTCTAAAAAAACGTACCATACCTGAACATAAGTTCACTTTGGCTACGGATGATAAACATATTGAAAAAATGGCTATATCTCATAAACAATCTCGTTTATTCGATGATTGGATTAAGGAATTACGCTCATCCTTGTATTGGGAAACCAAGTAGGTTTTTCCCGATTCACATGATATGAAATATGAAGTATGAAAACGGATTTTCTTCCATTACACCACCGAGATAGGGAATTAACCGAAAGAGAAAAAGATATACTTCGTGCAATAATACAAATGTATATCCTATCCGCCGAACCGGTCGGTTCGCGTTTTTTATCAAAATATCTTGAAGAACATTATAAGCTAAGCCCGGCAACCATACGCAATATTATGGGCGACTTGGAAGATATGGGCTTTATCGGTCATCCGCATACGTCTGCGGGCAGAATACCCACCGATAGAGGATACAGAATGTATGTCGATTCGCTAATGAAAACGGAAGGCATTACCAATCAGATTGCCTCGTTTGTTCAGAACAATCTTCATAATGCATCACGTGAAAGCGTTTTGCGCGATGCCTCGAAAGTCCTCAGTTCTTTATCTCACTATCTGGGTATCGTTGTTCTTCCCAATTTATCGGATGTTATTTTAAAACGTTTACGGCTTATCGCATTATCATCCACCCGGTTATTAGTAGTAGTGGAGTTGGAATCAGATATAGTAAGAACCGTTACTTTGGAAGCAAACTTTGAACTTGATTATGAAGCGCTCGATGAAATTTCACGTATTCTTAATGAAAAAATAACAGGTCGTCCGATTTCTTTTTTGCGGGATAATTTTTCTACTATTATCCGTGATCGCATTCCGGAACAGGATAATGCTTATTTGCGTCTTTTTGTCAATTCCGTAGAAACGCTTTTTTCGGATTATAATGCCCCCGAAGATGTTGTACATATAGCAGGAACGCAAAACTTGCTTGAGTATCCCGAATTTGAAACCAAAGAAAGAGTAAAGGGCGTAATAGAACTTATTGAAAATGAGGACTTGATTGTTCACATCCTTGATAGGCAGGAAATCAATGAAAACGGTACTTATGTTATGATAGGTTCGGAAATGGGAACGGAGATGCTCAATGAATACAGTGTTATCGTCTCTCATTATAAATTCGGCGATGCAAAGGGTTCTTTAGGTATTATAGGTCCCCGCAGAATGAACTATTCCAGACTGATTCCACTATTAACTCATGTGGCTCAGACGCTTTCCGAACGATGAAGTTGCCGAATAGGTTTTACTTCGGCACGATTTATGAGTAATCCGCATGTATTTATGAGCAATCCATGTGTAAAGTACAATCCGATTGATTATTTTTACGCATGTAACTACAATGGAAGTTCAATGTCCTTTCGATTACCTCTTGTATTCATTCTTTTTTTAAGTATTTGCGGTGCGGGAAGCGCACAAAATACATCAAGTCCGGCATCATGGTTATACCCTAATGGTAATCTTGAAGCAACGCATGCTCAATTTCAACCATCTCGGTCTCAATCTCTCGATTCATTAAAACTAAAATGGAGTACAACCTCGCTCTCCGGCGATATACAACCTTTAATCGGCAATATTAAAAACAATCCCAAACTTCTACCGGAATACCTATGGAGTCCGAATGAGATAGTGGCTGTTGTTAAGGATAAGATAGTTGTTGTTGATGGAACCGGACAAGTACTTACGGAAACACCGCTCCCCTCTTTTGTTAAATATGTAAAAGGTATAAGCGTATTATTCGATTCATCTTCTGTGTTACCGAATACTGGTTTACCCGCTCCGCCTTTGGTTATGGCTTTGGAAACGATTGAATCGGAAGATACGGTAGAGCGTAGAGCATATTCTTACCTTGCGGGTTATGATAAAACAAAGGATAGTGTTATTATCTTTCGCCGATTGAGTGTGGATTTATCCGATTTTGATTCCAATTATGTAGCGGGAGTTCGTCCATTTGCAGGCAGATTGGCAAATGGGCAAACCGTAGTCTATGCCACCGTCAATATCCATAGTCCGAAAATATTACCGAGTTTTTCCGGCGTTGCACCATACTTTCGTGGGTTTACCCAATTCGACTTGGGGATTCCGGGGGTAATTTTCCCTTTACCCGATACTCGTGACCAAACCGCTAGCAGAATTACCTTAGGACCGGAAATATCTCTCTACCAGCCCTCCGTAGGGTTGATTACAGATAATGCTAATGATGCAATGACAGTTGCTCCTTCCGTGTTCCCTACACCCGAAATAAAGGAGATTATCTCGAATACTTTAACACAGTCAACATTCGGCGACTTTCCCTATCTCATGAGTTTTCCGATTACTGCAACAACAGGTAATAGCTATCGCGAGGGGATACCTCCTTTCGATTTGGCATCATCCCTAATTACAGATACAACTCGTTCACGTCCGCTCATCAGACCCTACTTTATTCCGCTTAACGATGCAGGAACAGGTAGTGCCGGTGCTTGGTATATACTCATGGCTGAAGAATATACAGGAAGGGACAATTCGCGCGGAGGCTCTCGTTTACATTTGTTTAATACAGCCGGACAACCGCTGACTGCTCCGGACGATCCGACTTTTCCCTCCTATATAGGCGGGAAAAATCATTTCTGGTCGGTTGGAATGGGTGATATGGATGGCGATAACCTAAATGAAGCATTACCCTATTATCCTAATAATCCCGGACTGGAAATCGTAGTAACGCAGAGTTCGAGAGAGGGCGCAGTTGCAGGCAACAGAATTGCCGTATTACGATGGCGTACAGGTACGAGAATTGAAAAAATAAACAGACCGGGCACATTCCTTTTTCCTTTTGATACGTTATGTACACAAAAAATTAACGGTTGGGTTGCTGCCGTTAACGATTTTGATGGCGGAACTGATAAACGCTCGGAAGTTTTTGTTGTTGACCGCTCGACAGTTCGTATTATGAGAATGCGTGCCTATAGCGATTCGCGTTTCCGCTTCGGAGCCCCATTTGATACTTTGTTTACCATCAATCTTCCGAACGAAACAATAACAGCGCTTGCGGTTGCTGACCTTGAAGGTGATGGTAGAAATGATATTATTATAACAACCTTGAATAAAACATATTGTTACGGTTCATTATTACCTGGTTCAATCCGGCTTACTACACCGAAGATTCAGCAAGTACCCCCGCAGGATTTTTGTCTTGGTGATACCCTTACGATTGGGTGGACAAATTTGCTAAGAGGACAGGATTTTATTAATATATTCTTCCAAAACTACTCTGATATCGGAACTTGGGTAAAGAAGAAAGACACACTGTTTAGAAATGTTCCAAATAACTCCTCTTCCGACAGCGTTTCGATTTTAATGGATGCCGCTTTATTAGGTAAACAAGGCAGAATCATTATACAAAGTGCAAATAGCCCCGACATTATAGATTCCTCTTCCTATATTCGTTTTGCACGACCGGAAGTTATTATCCTTACCCCACCACAAGATTCAACTATTGTGGCGGGAATACCTTTTACCTTTACGGGATTGGCTTCCTGTGTTGATTCTCTTTGGCTTGAATTTGAGTCCGATTCACTCTGGACAACACCGGATACAGCCGGTAAGCGAACCACTTCCTGGTATCGCCTTACTTCTCAAAAACTGAGTGGCATTCAATATTCGTTTAACTGGGGAACACCACTAACAGGTATGTTTTCCTGTACAGGTAAAGACTTGGATAGTGCATTACGGTATAGGATTGTGGGTAGAGATACAACATTCGGAATAAGCGATACTTCGGAAATACATAGTTTAAGAATAGTTCCGTTTCCTTTGGCTATCACGATTGATCCGCCGCCGGCAAAAGCATGTTCCGAAAGAAAAATCACATGGAATCCGATAACCGTTCCTTCAAGTCTCGGATGTAATGAGTTTACTTTTGCCTATTCTGTTGATAAAGGCAAAACATTTATAGAATTAGGTAGAGTACCAACCGATGCCGGCGAATATGATTGGCATTTGCCAACGAATGCTAAAGATTCGACGGCAATACTAAGAATATGTTGCGCTGCGGCAAATGTACGTATTGATACGACTTTGAACAATATTGTTGTACAATACATCAAACTTGTAGCACCGAATCCATTTTCTCCACCAACGGAAATTATGGAGGTAATTTATTCCGTACCGGAAGAAACGACGGTAAATGTTCGTGTGTACGATCAGGCAAATCGTATTGTTGCTGAACCTGTTACCAATGAACGCCGCCTACCGAATATTGCCTATTGCGATAAATGGAATGGCAATACTCCGCGAGGTACAGCCGTAAATGGTGTTTATTATATAAGCGTAGAGCTTGCAAATGGTACGCGTGAAGTTTATCGAGTTTTTGTGAAAAAGAAATAAATGAATATAAACAAGAATCAAAGGGGAATTACATGAGGATTCTCGTCATTGAAGATGAAAGAAAAGTCGCGAGTTTTATTAAACGCGGCTTGGAGGAAGAACGATATATAGTAGAGCTTGCTGCCGATGGGCAAATGGGTATAGACATGGCTCTTGCCAACCATTTCGATGCAATTGTACTTGATGTGATGTTACCCAAAAAGGATGGATTTGCCGTATTAGGCGAATTGAGAGCTGCACGGAACACCACACCAATACTTATGCTTACAGCACGCGCTGGTATGGAAGACCGTGTAACGGGGCTTGATTTGGGGGCTGATGATTATTTGGCAAAACCCTTCCACTTTGAAGAACTTGCTGCCAGACTTCGTTCTATTCTGCGTCGTTCGAGTGTTGAAAAATCAACGAAAATATCCGTCGGCGATTTAATTCTCGATACGGTGGCACATGTGGCTTATCGTTGGGAAAAGGAAATTGAATTGACGACAAAAGAATATGCGCTGCTTGAGTACCTTATTCGCAATAAAGGGCGTATAGTAAGCAGAAGCATGATAACACAACATGTATGGAAACATAATTTCGATACGGAATCGAATATTATAGATGTCTATATAAAACGCTTAAGGGCAAAAATCGAAAAACCGGGAACACCTCGTATTCTGAACAGCATACGCGGCGTAGGGTATAGGATGAAAGAACCCGAACCGAATGATCCGCAGGAAGATGAAATGGATGAATAATAAACAAGAAAGCCCGAAATTTTCGGGCTTTCTTTTTATAGACGCGGATTGGAAAAGAGAAATAGTACAACGAATTATCTCTTATATAACCTGTTCACTATCCGCCTTTTTTAATGAATCAATAAAATCCTTTAATAAAGGTTGTTGCGATAATATTTCGGGATTACCGATAACAATTAATTGCCGACGAGCGCGAGTAATGGCGACATTTAATTTTCTATCGACGATTATACCGTTTATTTCCACCGGTGCGGAAACGGATGCCAGCATTGAGCTATGATTAACGGCAAAAGAAATAATAATTATTTCGCGCTCGCTGCCCTGAAAACGTTCTACGGTATCAACGGTAATTCTTGAGCGAAGTAATGACGGTAAACATTGTTTTATCTCCGTTATCTGCGCCCGAAATGGTGTTATAATTCCTATAGATTGATCGCCGAAATTATCTCCCAATGCAGCCGCACATAAAGCGGCAATGTTCGCTGCAATTTTTGCTTCTGTTCTATGTATTTTTCCTTTATCGGTAGTATAAACAGGAATAAAGATACCCGAATATTCTCGTAAAAAATCAGGTAAAATTTGTGTGTCCGAATAGAGTGATATAGTTTGTTCACTTTGCCAAGAAAGTGCCGGTATTAATTCATTATTATAAAATTTTCCATTGACAAAGGTGGCAATATCCTTGTGCATTCTTCCTTGTTTTGAAAGCATTGCAAAAGCATGATTCCATGAATGAGTATGACAACAACGCAATAACCGTTCAAATAAAGACATTCTGAAATCGCGGAAATGAATAACATCGGTAAGCGGATGTTGTATGGCAGTCTGCGTTTCATTCTGAACAATAATGGCAGGTAATTGTTTTTCATCGCCTATGAGTATGGTACGCCCTATTATTGCCGATAGACCTATAATATTCGGCTCGATAATTTGAGCGGCTTCATCCACAACAAAAAGTGAAAACTCTTTTATCGAAAACAAATCCATGTTTGCAAGAACCGATGAAATCGTGCCAATAATAAAACGAGCATTTTTAATATGATTGCTTATATCCTTTAGTTTTTTCCCTTCGCTAAAAGTATCGAGAGTATATTCGGGGTATTCGGTGCTGTCTTTACTTCCAAGCCGTATAATATATTCATTCGGAACTACACTTTGTACCGATCTGAGTATTTCATCAACCGCTCTATTCGTATAAGCGGCAATAAGCACAGTACCTTTTTCCGAAACAAAAAAAGTTCTTGCACACCATTTTAACATTACTGATGTTTTTCCCGTGCCGGGCGGACCCTGTAATAAAAAGTATTCTTGACCCGACATCATTAATTGAAGGATATTTCTCTGCTCTTCGCTCAAACTCGGCAATAGCTCACATTCCTCACGATATGCCTCAAAATCATATTCTTTCGGTTTATGTTTTTGCGGGGATTGTACACCGAGGAGAACAGAGCGTATCGGTTGCGTCGATTGTAAAAATTGCGCTGTTACATTATAGAGAACAGAATAAGAACTATCCATATAATCGGGCTCAACAATCCATGTTTTATCGCTCTCATTCAAGAAAAAAGAAGGGTGTATAAGTTTATTCCTTAAACTTATACTAATACTTCTATCCGTCATCCGACGAATACTGCCCTTTATCATCTGTCCTTGTACGGGTGTTTTTTCTTCCGAAAAGGGATAAAGAAGAATTATATCTCCTTCTCTTAATGATGTTGGCAGTGATTGTTCCGCTCGAAGAAAACAAAGGTGCATTTTTTCAAAATTACATTGTTCCTCATCCAGTACTAAATCTGTTATTACGGAAAACGAATTCTTTTTTTCCTCCAATGATGTGCGCCATAAACCCGCAAATCCATAATCACTATCGTCATGTTGCGTACCGTTACGTCCTGCATACTGCTCTCTAAGTAAAAAGCTAAAGGTAGCACGAAAGTAAACCGTCTCCAATTCCGAAAGACTATGTAAAAATTCTTTTGCGGCTATAAACTTATCCCGAATAAATGATGGTGCATCATTAAATTCATCCTCATTCAGTCCCGTATATAATCCGAACTTTCTATTAAGTAAATCCTTTTCCCCCGTAATTATTGCATTACGTAATTCAAGCACTCCCCTTTTTGCATTGATTTCATTCGGCATATTGCGCAAAGGCGTTACGGTTTCACGCGAATACAATACACTGCTATCCCCTTTTCTATCGGGATATGCCGAATCCAATAAAAGATTATAACATAAAATTTGCGCTTCATGGTTTTTCCACATACCATAAGCCGCGTTACCACGATGATTATAAGCGGAGGGCGGTTTACCGGATTTTAGCTCTATAATTGTTTTTCGTTCCGGTTCATCTGCATATTCCAACAATACATCAAGACGACCTTGCAAGCCGTATAAAGGCGAAATAAAACTTGCCTCAACGGTAAAAGTATCGTAGCGTAATGCGGGTATAATACTTCGTAAATTATTAAAATGCGGAGTTATCTCCTCAACAATACTCGTCTCATCCGCTTCACCCAAAGCTGCAATAGCTGTTATCGGTTTATAGAATAATGCTTTCCGTACAATCGTATAAATATCCGCATCGGGATTGGTTAATAATTCGTCCAAACATGAATTAATCACCGTACCTATCACCATTTCACGTGATGAGGAATTGATTTTTTGTACTTTTTTAATGAAGTAAAGATATATGGAGGGATTACGACCGCTAAAGCACTCCGCTATTTCCGTAACATCCAATACAATATCCGGCTCTATTACTAATAAAGTTTCGGGGGTAGAAAGCAGAATTTGTTCCGATGTTTTGGCACGAGTCATTGAGGTGCAATGTACCGTTGTACCTATTCTGAAAAAAACGGTCTGCCTCAAAAAATCACGCGAAAGCAAAACCTTCCATTCCATTCCGTCTTCATCAAGCATTGTGCATTGTACAGGAAACTGTTCTTTCTCCTTAATCAATGGGGTATCTATTATCTCCAAACGGACAAATGGAATAGTTTCGGCAGCTTGCTCGAATAATGTCGCGGGAACATAATCCGAATTTATTTTCGTAATAAAACTTTCAAATTCCTTAGGTAAAGGTATATCGCTGCAATATCCCAATAATAATACAATAGCCCGACGTATTACCCGAATCGCCCCTTTTCCTATCTCGCTTTTTCCTTGTCTTATTCGGGTTACCAACACTCTATTTTTATGGAGAGATTCGACAATATGAGTCGGAAATGAGTATTTATCGACAAGAAATAATAAACGTGCAAAATCATTTGCAAAGAATTGTCTTTCTGACTTAACAAGCAATAGTATAATGCTTCGCAAAAGCATTTGCAAGGCATAATAACTTTGCCTATCGGTTAATTCCGAATCGTGTAGAATATTCTTTAGGTGGAAATGAAGCGAAGTAACTTCTTCGGGGGGAATAATTGGGCGATTCACATTATAATGAGCAAATTTTGATAAAAAAAATGCCCTCCCTCGTTTCTCTTCCACGCATAAACTTAAAAAGTTTTAAGAAGAGTGCCCGCATAACGATAAGGAGGGGGACTTCAGATCACACTGTCAAAAATATTCCGAAATAAAACCCTCCCTCGTTTCTCTCCCACGCATAAACATAAAGTTTTATAGAAGAGTGCCCGCATAACGAAAGGAGGGGGACTTCAGATCAAACTGTCAAATAAATTCCGAAATAAAACCAGATCGGAAGAGC
>JALHLL010000121.1 GCA_022844575.1 bacterium | reverse complement strand
CATTATAAAAATCATAAGCATTTCCGCCTATATGATTCCGTTTATCAACTATTAGACACTTTTTGTTCAGTTGTGTGGCAATTCTTTCGGCAATAGTACAGCCACTGAATCCTGCACCAACAATCAAATAATCAAACATAAAGTCGTAGTTTCATCAATACTGCAATAATATTATTTAGGGGCTTTTTTTGATAACCGCATTACATAACGTAAACGCGTACTGACTATAACCAAAACACACATTATAATAAACGTTCCTAGTAATGTGCCGCCCACAATAAGCGAACGTTTTGGTTTGGCTTTAGTCTGGGGTACAATTGCTTGATCAAGTATATACATTGTTGGGGCATCTTTCAACTCGTCAAGTATGGCTTGTTCAAGCATTGGTTTCAAAAAAACTTTCACCTTTGTAAGTGCTTCGAACTCTGCATAGAACTGTGCATATCGCACTCCTATACTCATTGCATCACGTACGGCAAAATCACCGGCAAAGCCCGATTTATTCTCAGCGTCGTACAGCTTTGATCTGTATTGTTGCAAAGCCAATTTTTGAGTAATAGTCGCAGGATCAAGTTCCCCGAGACTGTTTTTTAACATTTCATATTGTATCTCTGCTTTCATCACTTCCGATTTCATATCAGCTAAAGCAGACGAGATCGCTCCTGCCTGATCCAAAGGAGAGAATACAAGAGTAGAGCCGGATAATCTTTTAAGCGAATCACCAATCATACTTATTTGTCTATCGCTGTTCCGCAAACGTTCTTCGAGATATTTTCTATTCGTGCTTGCCTCCTGCCGTTGCAAACGGAGCGAAACATCATTAGCAATTTCGACGCAACTATTTGCCATTAAAGCAGCTTTTTGGGGGTCTTTACTTGATACGCTGATATTGTAGTTACCCTCAGATGTTAGTTCGAATTCTAAGTTTTCTTTAAGAACATCCCTAACGGCTTTCATATTCGAATCAGGTAATTCATAATCTTTGGCAAGATTAAATTTCCTTATAAGTGAATCTTTTAATGATCGGCTTTCAAGTACCGCTAAAAAAGTATAACTTTCACTTTTGCCACCCCCAAGTTTCGATAAGCCGAAATCTTTTAATGCACTCGTTACATTACCAAGCATTCCGCCCAAAGCTCCACCGGGATTGTTAGGAGGCACTATACTTACGGTTGCCTTATACCATGAGGGCATGTTCCAGGCTATTGCTGCGGATACAGCACCCGAGATTACGACAATAAGTAGGATAAGGTATTTGTTCCGCCAGAGTAGTAGCCATACTGTCAGACCGTCTAAAGGTGGTGCCGTTGATGATAAAGAACTTTCGTTTTCTTGAGAAGGATTTGAAGACATAGTAGATGTATAACTTGGAATATAGTCGCAAAACTACGAAATGCACAATGAGCGATTGTGTTATCGTATTATATGGCATAACTTTTTGTCTCGAAAGACGTATGTTTGCTCCATAACATTTTTCACAAATGAATCTACTGTACTCTGTGACCTAATAGTGTGTTATGATGAGAGCCAATTACAAAGAATTTTTTCAGGTTATCAAAAGAATTTTTGCCATGCGATCGGCAAAGGCATCCTTTCTTTTTGCAGTCTCAAAAGTAGTTGTTGATATAATTGGTGTGATTTTGCCCGCCGCTTTCGGTAACTCATTACATATGATAAGTACCGTACTATTGTTATTAACATTATCCTTTTGGCTCTGGTCGGTGATTTTGGTAGGTAAGATGAGCGAATCGGATCAATCCGAGCAACAAAGAATAAAAGAACTGAATAGAATTATCGGGGTTTTACCCTTTGTTTCATTGGGTTGTGTTGTCTTCACATCATTAGCAGAATTTGTCTTTCTCGGTCAGAATGCAGAGATGAATCTTATTCAGACGATAGTAATGAATATGTGTATGCTCGGATTCATTATTACCATTGGTGAATGCGTCGGTATAGCATATAGGTCACTTACAATACGCAGGACTAAATCAACAAATGGCATTCTTAAGGTTTTAGGAGTAATGTTTATTGTATGGACATTACTTGTTTTTATGGATAGTATAACGAGTAGTGTTGAGGAGTCATTTTTTGCAATTATCGGCACATTTTCTTTTCTGTGGGTTTTTATACGATTAAGAAAAATCCAGTGGTTGAACTCATTATCAAGGTCGGGTAAAATTTCAATATTGTGGCGTGCGGGTTTGTGTATCTTTGTCTGCATGATAATGTCGGGGATTATGAGCGGAAACACCGAAGCGAATCAATCGGGCATACGATACACATTTCCGGGCTTAGCTTTAACCCTAGCTTTTATTTTTAGTATAACAGGAGCGGCACTTTCCAGACTTTCCATTTCGATTTTGTTTTCACTACCCACCGCACAATTTATTGATCGTAGAAATTATGAAGTCGAATCTCTGATAGAATTGAATAGACTTGCTCTATCGGAAACATCCATTGAAACGATAGTTGAAACCATCATGTATCGCGCTGTAGAAGCAACTAAAGCACATGCCGCATGGTGCGAAGCTCTCGATCCGAATTCTCCTGAATATATAGTACTTGCTTCGGTTAATCTGAATGATGAACACATAGCTTGGTTTCATCGTTTTTCCGAGTTTGAAGAAAAAGTATTACGGAGTAAAGAGCAGATTCTTCTACCGAATTTAGATGATGATAAAGAATTGGCATATCTCACAAAATTCCCCAAGCCTTTGGCACGTTCGGTATTAGCAGCTCCTTTGTTTAGTGGTGCCAAACGAGTGGCAATGCTGATTTTGGTTAAGCAAGAGCAGTATGGATTCCAAAACGATGACCTACGACTTATTTCCGCTTTTCAGCATAATGTTAAAATTGCTTTCGATAATGCACGACTGCTAAAGGAATCATTAGAAAATGAAAGGATTAAGAAAGAACTTTCGGTTGCAAGTTCCATTCAACAGAACTTACTTCCGCAGAAAATACCTGATATTGAAGGATTTGACATTAATATTAAGTGTATTCCCGCAGCAGAGGTTGGTGGTGATTATTATGACTTTGTTCGCCTGAAAAACAACAAGTGGTGTTTAATTGTCGGTGATGTTTCAGGCAAGGGGATACCCGCCGCTTTTTATATGGCACATGTAAAAGGAATAGTATTTACCTTAGCGGGAATGGCAGAAAGCCCTTATGATTTTCTCTGTAAAGTGAATACGGCATTGTACGGTAATATGGAACGACACACTTACATTACGATGAGTGCATGTATGTTTGATACAGATAATAAGCAGTTGATTATAGCAAGAGCAGGGCATTGTCCTACATTTTTGAAACAAAGTAGAGCCGTTGCCGTTCTGACTCCACGCGGTCTTGGCATTGGTCTTGCTGGCGAATCCATGTTCACTAAATCACTTCAGGAATTAAGTGTTCCTTACAACGAGGGAGATATTGCTTATTTCTTTACCGATGGTGTTTCTGAAGCAAAAAATATGGTGAACGATGAGTTTGGTTATGAGCCCGTACTCGATGTTTTGCGTTCGCTTACGGATTCTGCATCAAGTTCCGATATCAATGAAATTATAATGGAACAGTTATTGCACTTCACCGAGAAAGCGCCACAACATGATGATATAACATCCGTCGTTGTAAGGTGTTTATCGGATAAAGACACTTTGCAAGAGTTAATTTCGTATCCTATATTACAACAATAGGCAGAAGACACAGCATTACTTGAGGAACATAAGGAATGAGTCAAAACTTTGAGATAAACAGGGCAAACAAGGGTAACATAGATTTTATTAAAATCAAGGGTTATCTTGATGCTCATACAGCTCAGGTTCTGGAAAGAACTATCGAAGAACTTGTAAAAGACGGCAGAGTTAAAATTGTCGTAAATTTCCGAGACCTTGAGTATATCAGTAGTGCGGGGCTCGGTGTTTTTATGGTTTTTATAGAAGAGATACGCAATGGCGGAGGAGACATAAAACTTGTGGAATTGAAACCTAAGGTATTTACCGTTTTCGACTTACTTGGCTTTCCGATGTTGTTCGACATTTTGCAGCATGAGGAAGAGGCACTACATAAATTTCAAACTAACTGATGAGTCAGCATAAATACATAATAGGTACACTTAGCGTTCCTGCCATGACAGATGTTTTGTGGGAGGTAAGAGAATTTGTAAGTAACTGTGCGGCAAAGAGCGGCTTTGATGAACAGCAAACTAACTATATCGTGCTTGCAGTTGATGAGATATGTGCCAATATAGCAAGACATGCCAAAGAGAAAAATGCTTCAAAAGAAATAATCGTAAGCGTATCCGTTGAAGAATCGCAGTTTGTAGTAACGATTGAGGATAATGCCTTGCCGTTTAATCCTTTGGATGTGCCCTCGCCGAATATGGTCGATTATTTCCGAACATTCCGAAACGGCGGACTCGGAATACATATCGTAAGAACCGTTATGGATAATATACTTTATACACCCTCCGCCTCGCATTCGGGTTACAATGCCCTTACATTGCGTAAAAGACTACCTGTAGCCTAAGTTCTTAGTAACTTTTCCTCTTTTCTTCACATGAAAAAACGTAATTTCGTATCTACATTTGGTTGATTTAATAATGTGATGACGGCATGAAATTTATCATTCTTCTCTTGGGGTTTGTATTTGGAATATCTTTCGGTATAAAACCGGGAATTAAGAAGCCAAAGCCTGTATGGTGGAGAATTGTATTTTTTTTAGTAATGTCGGCAATGATTTTTATGGCATTGGAGCCCCCGATTGCCGGAACATTTGCCGATGCCGTCATAATGGGGCGTGCCGATTCCGCTTCTGTTGTTCCCGTACATATTGCTCCGAACAAAGGTGGTACATTTGAACCCTCCGCCAAACAGTGGACAATTCATGTAAATGATGTGGCTAATGTTTCCGATCCCTTAAAAACGATTTCTTTAGAGTGTTCAGAGTTATTATATAATGAAGCTGAAAGTTTTCAGCAAGATATTGTTGTATATGTTCAGAGACTTCAAAACGATATTTCGTTTAAGGTAGTAAAAATAGGTACGAAAAACCCTATGTTTACACTCCCATTTGTAATGGGCTTGGAAGAACGTATGCGTATTATGTTTTTTCATGTTCCGGCTGCATGGGTAGCATTTCTAGCATATTTTGTGAGTATGATATACGGAATAAGGTATTTACGAGAGGGTGTTTATACGGATGATACGCTTTCTTCATCCTCTGCTGCAATAGGTACTGTTTTTTGTATTCTGGCAACGGTAACGGGTGCTGTTTGGGCACAGTTTAATTGGGGTAAGTTCTGGAATTGGGATCCGCGTCAAACTTCGATTTTTGTTTTACTTTTGGTGTACGGTGCATATTTCGCTCTACGTACTTCAATAGAAAACCCTGTAAAAAGAGCCAAACTGAGTGGCGTTTATTCGATAATTGCTTGTATAGCGGCTTTGTTCTTTATATACATCTATCCAAGAATGTACGAAGGATTACACCCGGGTTCAAAAGATAGCGCGGATGCAGGTCCTGTGTTTGCCAAGTCTATTGATTACACAAAGGATGTTATCTTATCGGCAGCTATGGCAGTATTTATCATCTTGTATTTTTGGTGCTTGAGTATAAGTGCGCGAACACGCATTCTTTTTTCAAAGATGAACAAATAACTTTATTACGGAAATAAAATATGGAACAATTTCTTGTTCAGAACGCTTTATATGTAGTGTTGATAATAACATTGATAACATGGGGAGGCATTGCAATATACCTCAACCGCTTGGAAAATCGTCTTAGTGACATGGAAAAAAAGTTTAATAAAAATTCCTAAAATCAGTATGAAAACAAGATATATAATAGGAAGTGCTATAGTAGTCGTATTCGGTATTATAGCATTTATCTCTTTAGAAGGAAGTAAAATAGAATACACCGATATATCATATGCCCGCGATTCCGGCAAGAAAGTTCAGGTAAAGGGTGTTTGGTTAAAGGAAAAAGGGTCTGATTATGACTCGCAGAATAATAGGTTTTCTTTTACCATGCGCGATGACAAGAAAAATGAAACCAAAGTTGTATATGAAGGGGCAAGACCCAATAATTTTGAGATAGCGGAAAGTATAGTAGTAAAAGGGAGAATGGAAAACGGAGTTTTAAAAGCATCCGATATACTAACTAAATGCCCCTCAAAATACGAAGGTACTGCCGACCAAATTAAAACATCCGCAAATTGATATGCTAAGAATAATAATTCTTATACTTACGGCTATCACCCTGATTGTGACGGGCTACTTTATGACCGTTTCCGTGGCATTACCGACACCTACTTTTAAAAAAGCATTGACTGATGCAGGAGAAAGTAGCAGCGAGGAAATGGCAAAAAATGTAAAGATTATAGCAAATGCCGTTATAGACTCCGAACACCCGTTTACGGATCATGACTTTTATGGTGTTGATACGGAGGGCACTATTTTTAAGATTAACTACACCGGACAAGACCCGCTTGAACAACTTAATAATGGACAAGCTATAGACATAATAGGGCATGTGCATGGAGGTGCCGAACCATATGTGCATGCTAAACAAATAATAGTGAATAATAGATAATAGCCCATAACACTGCCCGTTTTTACACATTTTTCCGATTTCCCAGTACTGTTTTCCTATAGCCAACACAGATATTTCTATTGGTTAATATTAACCAATGAAGGAGGATGTTGTCAAAATGCCCTAAAACACCCTATTTTTCGCTTTTTTGATTGAAAAATTATCAAAAAATGTAGTATTTCTGTAGTAACGGATTCTGTAAAACTTAAAGTAAATTTGCATGTACAAGTCGGTGCAAATAAGTTCGCTCAGTGGAAGGTTTTGTAACCGGCAATCTATTAATATTGAGGAGGTATTGTTATGTCTGCTACTTTTTACAATGTACAGCCCCAGGGTGCTAGTACGGTTGTTTCATGCGATGGCGTTGGAAATGACGCCGAAATAGTGACGAAATCAGCATCGCCGAGTCCTAATGTACCTTTCGAGGCATGGGAATTTTGTGCGGTTATAGGAATGCAAGGTGCTTATAATATTCGTAATGGAGATGGTATTTATCTTTGTGCCGAAAGCACCAGTACCAACGCCTCTGTGGTAGGGGGCTCATCAACAGCATCGAACATGCTTTGGATTCTGGAGCTTGTACCTGATACGAGTAATGTCTATAAGGTAAAACTCCATGGTACATCTCTTTTTATGACAAAGAATGGTACGCTTTTGGATTTAACCGATGGTAGTACAACAAATGCTAAATGGGAATTGTGGATCGATGCTACTTATCCGTAAAATTAGATATAATTAATAAGTAGAAGTACTTGTTACCATGCAACAAAAAATAGGTAATATAGAAGGTAAAATTGATGTGCGGACGGAACTACTACAAATAGAGCAGGGCCTTCGTAGTGAATCGCCGGAAAACCATTTAAGACGACTATCACGAATTAAAAAACAGTTATTACGTGATGTACGGAGTAATACCGTAGAATATAGTGAGTATATAGAGCTTAAATTACTCATATACAGGTTGAGTGCTTTCAGTTACCAACTTTTAGGCAGATTCGATGAAGCGAAAAAAATAGCCGCCTACTTAAAAAGGGCGGCTATTCTTGCTGCAAATGATAGCGGAGTTGTCTATGCAAATTTGATCTATGCTCGTATGGAGAAGCAGTATGGTAACTATGAGAAAGCCGAGATACTATTCAATAAATGTTTAAATGATTTTGAAAAGATTGCCGATAAAGCAGGTTTTTGTGCTGCTCTATTAGGGAAAGCAGGTCTAAGTTATACGCAGAATGATTATTACAAATCATTAGAGGAGTATATAACAGCCGAAAGGTATATAGAGACAGTACCGAACAATATCGTTCTGAAAGGTACGGTATATTCAGGTATAAGCGGTATTTATGCCAGATTAAAAGAGTATGATAAGGCATATCTTTACTTACAAAAAGTATATGATATTTCAATACAGGTTAATGATAAAAAAGGAGAATACTCTTGCCTATGCAATATGGCAACGATATACTACGTAACCGGGCAGTACGATAAACAAATTGATGCATTACAGAAAGCCGTTACATTAGTAGAAGAAATGAGAATGTATGAATTCTTACCGACAATCTTAATAAGTTTAGCAAATGCACGCTTACAAATAAAAGAATTCAGTTTAGCGGAACTTGCATTACAAAGATCATTGCAAGTTTCTCAGCAATCAAGCGATAAACAGGCACTTGCCCAAACGCATTATGTGCTGGCACAAGTTATGAGCAATCCGGATAATAAAAAGGCGAATAATAGTAAAGCAGGGCATCATTATCATATGGCTAATATAATTGCTGCGGAACTCGGTTCAATTCATATGCAAAGTGCAATTCTGGATGAGTGGGCAACGTGGGCAAAAAATCAAAAATACTGGAAAAAAGCGGTTGAGTTATTGGAAATGTCCAGAGAATTGGAGAAAAGCGTAATTAATGAAGATACAAAGAAAAATATAGCCGAACTTGAGGTAAAATACCAGGTAATTGTTAAGGAGAAAGAAAACGAAATCCTTAAACTGCAGTTTGAGAATTTAGAAAAAAATTCGCGAGAATTAGAAAAAGAACTGCATACAAAAACCCAGACGGTACTACAACAACTTAGGGTAATCAGTTCTTTAAAAAGCGATATTATGAGTTTAGTTCGTGAAGCAAGAATGTCTAAAACTATCGAGAAGCAGGTAGCCGAAACATTAAAATCGACAAGAATTATTGAAACCCGCGTTGATTCATTTCTCCAGACATTCTATAATGCCAATCCTTTTTTTGTAAGAAATTTACAAGAGCATTTCCCCGATTTAACAGCAACGGAAATACGTGTATGTATTTTAATGAAGGTGGAAATGAAAACGGAAGAGATAGCACAATTTATGTCAATAAGCCGTAGGGGAGTGGAAAGCCACCGATTAAGAATCAGAAAGAAAATACAACTTGGTCGTAATGAAAATTTGGAGGCGTTTATAACAAGTATTCCCGGTAGTGTTCAGTTAACATAATACCCCCCTACGTTCCCCTTTAAAAAGAATCACTTCTATACAAATTCAATACATCGCTCTTCCCAAATCATTGCAAGCTCACCACCGAATTGTTCTAATTCTACTCTAAGAAAATTAAAAAAAAGACAGTTTAATATTCATCAATGAAAGAGGGTGTTGCCGAAATGTAAGGTATATCATTTCTCGGTGTGGAGAATAATGTACTTTTCAGCCATTATTTTTTATCTTTTCTACCACTATATAGTAGAGAAATTTTCGATGGAAATTGTACAGATCAATTATACTTTAAGAGAACAACGGAATCCACGCGCTACATAATAAGATTCGGCTCCATTATGATATGTGAAAACGGTATTGTAACGCCGATCGCAAAAAATGGCTCCACCAAGTTTTCTGATGAGTGTAGGAGTAAGAACCCAGCTTGATGTTTTTGTATCAAAACTACCGAGTGTTTGCAAATGCCTGTACTGCTCTTCTGTTAAAAGTTCCACACCCATATTCGCTGCCATTTCGATTGCATTATTACTTGGTTTATGCTCTTTTCGGCTGTCTAACGCTTCTCTATCATAACAAACGCTTCTCCGTCCTTTCGGGCTTTCAGTCGAGCAATCCATAAAAATATACTCATCGGATGCTGTATCATAACCAACTATATCCGGTTCACCGCCGGTTCTTTCCATTTCATAAAGCGACAATAATTTTTCATTACTTGCTTCAAGTTTCTTCTGAACATCCGCCCACACAATACCCTTATGTCGGTTCATGTTCTCTTCAAAACGAGTTTTTAATAGAAGAAGGAGTTCTTCGAGTATATCCGCTGTCAAATTTTCGGTTTTACTCATATTGATAGAAGCTTATATTCAACTTGTAAAAGTATAGTTCATATAATGAATTGTTTTATCTGTTTTTTGGTTGAGATATAACTTTATATTAAA
>JALHLL010000120.1 GCA_022844575.1 bacterium | reverse complement strand
TGACCACAGGTAATACAGATAAACTTGTAACAGTTGATCCTTACTTGTTGACTGCTAATCCGAAGGAAATTATATCGTTTTTTTATCACGTAATTCTTGTACAGGCAAGAGTAACTGTACAAAAAGTGTATTATGATGGTGAGTATGAAGATATTGTTCTGCTAATCAATTGGTTATATGACAGTATTAATGATGAAGTACTTCAACATGATTTATGGAATGTTATACAACCCTTAAGTAGTATAACATGGGAGCAAGTAGAGTCTTTAGAGAAAATCCAAGAGGTAATTGCTCAATCAGAATCGGAAAATATAGATACTGAGAATATTAGGAAAGTTGAAGCCATATTAGAAGAGATAGATAAGGATTTGATATCGCTTTTGGATAGATTTGGATTTGACTTTTCGGATAGTATTGTAACTTTACTCATCGACATTTCAGTTGATTATCATAATCGTCTACAAAAGACTGCGTCGGCATTGATATGTGCGGAATTGGCGGAAAAGTTTACTCCTTCTAATTCTGAACTATCAAAACTAAATAGACAAAATAAAAAGGCATATCTACTTGCTTTGAAAACCGTTAAGCAAAAGGAAAGTAATAAGTATAATGTCATTTTTTGGATTGCCTTTTGGGTAATTACAGGTCTCTTAAGAAATGTTGCATGTAATGAGACTTCAAAGGTATCACAAAAACTTGAAGAAATAAGTCCGCAAAAACATGATTCGTTTTTGCATAAATATGCATTAAGTATGTATGATGATATTGAATTCATGGGTTTGCCACACGCATGGTTACCAGGTAATGAAAGAGAACGGGCAATTGTATCGAATAAAGGGAAAGATGATAATCCATTACAGACACATTTCATAAAAATCCAAAATTCGGGAAGTCAATCTTGGTATGAGAATCAGTTTATATTGAACAGACTTTTGGTATTAGATAATGAAAGAGTAAATGTAAAAAAGGTACCTCAAGAGTCTTTTCAAAGGCCTAAAACCGGCGATTCACCTTATGATTCAATATTTACAAGACACAACATTAAAGTAAAAAATAAGGTAAAATCAGATATTATTAAACTGAAAAACATGACAGGGTTTGACCAAGTTGTAGTGTTCTATTCAGCTGATAAGATGATGCCGGTAAAGAACGTATATATCAGAAAAATGGATTCCAGTTTATGTTCTCTGAGCGAAGGATATTATGGAGTAAATGTAATGTCGGGGTTAAATTGGATTGATAATTGTATCACGACCGAAAAAGGTACTGTGGGTGGCTTTTCTACCTTATTGACGTTTAACCAATTCTATCCGGTTTTTGTTTATGTAAAAAAAACTCATAAAAAATCTTTTACTCCTAGTATTGAATTTAATTCACCTAAGGAGGCTATTATTTCAGACCAAAAGAGGGCAACTCTCACTGTTCGTTTAACTGGCGTTTCGACTTCATTATTTTTTAGACAAATTGTTCTTAGTTATATACAATCATAATCAGTATGAATAATATTGTGCATAAATACCATCTCGAGTTATTAAATACTTTTTTTGATATTGAGAGAAAAAAAGAGAATACTGTTAATATTGATCGGCAGTTGTCGAGAGTAAAAAGGATATTCGAGAACTGCTTCGATGAAGTCGGCGGTGGTGGCCTTTTTCTTCTAAATCCAATAGGCGAGCCTTATGAGTTTACAAGGACAGATTGTG
Source organism: bacterium (assembly GCA_022844575.1). Classification (GTDB taxonomy): domain Bacteria; phylum Bacteroidota; class Ignavibacteria; order Kapaibacteriales; family UBA961; genus UBA2353. The sequence goes on along the minus strand of JALHLL010000120.1, from coordinate 8,310 downwards.
AAGCAAGTGTTACTGGCTCAAACGTAGAAAATCTTTATATTATAGAAGTGCTCAAGCCGATTATTGCTTACAGGCATAATGGCGAGCAAACGATTATGCAAAAAGGCATTGTTATAGTTGCATCAAAAGATAAATAGTAGAATATTATGTACAGCATTGGTATTGACTTAGGAACAACTAACTCACTTATTTCAGTCTATGATAAAGGTAGAGTGATTGTATTGCCTAATAGTAGTGATATGGGTAGGTTAGTATTACCTTCCGTAATTGCGTTCAAGAAGGACAAAACATATGTGGGTATGAAGGCAAGAGAGATTTTAAAAAGCGGGGGAAAGAATGTGTTTACGGCTTTCAAAAGAAAAATGGGTACAACAACTGTTTATCGTACCGAAAATAAAAGTTTTACTCCTGTAAACTTATCGGCTGTTATTTTAAAGGAATTAAAGAACTTTCAACAGAACTATGTGGCCAGTAATTATGTAATTACAATACCCGCTTCTTTTGATAGTACTCAAGCCAATGCAACTTTGGAAGCGGCAGCAGAAGCAGGACTTAAGAATGTGAAGTTGCTGCAGGAGCCTATTGCAGCTAGCTTAGCTTATGGAAACGAAACACTTTCATCAGAAGATTTTACAGACGGAAAGTGGATTGTGTATGATTTTGGGGGTGGTACATTTGATGCAGCTTTAGTGAGTGTACAGGATGGAGAAATGAAGATTCTTGATCATGAAGGAGATAACTATTTGGGTGGTACTGATTTCGATTCCTTAATTATAGAGAATTGTGTTTTGCCGCTACTAAAGCACAGATATGTTTTCAATTCATTGGAAAAATCGTTATTTGATAGAGATGGAAGATTAAACCACATATATCAGAAATTACTCTACTATGCGGAACAAGCCAAGATAGAGCTTAGTACAAATACTGATTCATGTATTACTGTTGAAGGTTTCTCCGATGAAAATGATAACGAAGTCTTTGAAGAAATAACAATAACACGTGAGAGCTTTGAAGCGGCAATTGAAGAGTACATCCAGAGTACAGTAGTTATGATTGAAAAAATGATTGCGAGAAATCGTATTACTAATCATGACATCAAATTTATTTTATTTGTAGGAGGTAGTACTTACATACCTTTTGTAAGAAAGAAATTGAGTAATTCATTGGGAATTACAGAGAATTTCACAATTGATCCTACAACTGCAATTGCTGTTGGTGCTGCATATTACTCTGCTTCTAAAAGAGATAAAAATGCGGCTTCAGAATCGAATTCTATGCCTGTTACTTTACCTCTCATCGAGGTTAGATGTTCATATAGAGAAAGTACAAAGGATTCGATAGAGTATTTTTCTGCGAAATTTACGGGAGATATTAGTAACAAGGAATACCGAATACTTAGAAATGATGGAGGTTTTGATAGTGGAAGGAAGGTATTAAAAGAAAAAATAATGGAGGAATTACCTTTAGTACAGAATTTGTATAATGAATTCCGAATTGTTGTATATAATGAGGAGGGTAATGTTGTTCCTACTAATCTTGATAAAATAAGTATTAACTGTGGTTTTAGTATTATAGGACAACCCTTACCCCAAGATATATGCCTTGAAGTAGATGATTTGAGCTTCCCAGGTATGACGAAGCTTGAGTCTGTTTTTAGAAAAAACTCCATATTGCCGTTAAGAAAGACAATCATAAAAACATTAAATAAATCGATAGAACAAGGTGATGAAGAATCATTTATAAGAATTAATGTTCTTGAGTCTGAAAGCTCATTTTCACCCGGATCTGCCAATCAGATAGGGTTTATAGAAGTAAACGGTAGTAAGATACAACGCACAATATTAAAGGGAACTGATATTGAATTAACAATTTCGATTAATGAGTCCAGGGAACTGAATGTTGAGATATTGTTCTTGATGACCGATGAAGTGTTTTCTTATTCATTTGTGAGTGAGCTTAGAAGTGTTGAAATAACAAAACTTATAAACAATACTGATTTATTAGTAGAGAAAGCAGAAAATGAGCTTGTTAAGTCTGAGATGATGGAATATAATGAAGTAACTGAAGGTATTTCGGCTTTACTAATAAAGGCAAGAAAAATACAAGGTGAAGCATTTGTTCTTTCTGACAACGATACCACTGATAAGAGATACCAGATAACAACGACATTGAGAAATTTAGATGGCTTATTGTATGAATTTTCTAAAAAGAATGCTCTATACGAAGCGATTCTTAATTATCTTTATGCTAAGGAAATTACATATGAGGCTGTAACTCTTTATGGGGAAGACAATGATAAAGTAAAGTTTGTGACAATTCAAGAAAAGGAAAAAATGGTTTTTGCTTCAAAGGATGTGACAACAATATCAGAAGTAGAAAAGGAATATCATAAACTAAACAACTCCATCAGATCAAAAGACCACAAATGGCTTATAGAGGTATTTGAATCATACACAAATATTGAGCATTATAAGAACAGGAAAGCTGCTGAGACAGAAATTTCTTCCGGAAAGATGGCTATTGATAAAGGGGATTGGAATGGACTGATCAGAAGGATAAATAATTTATGGAGTTTGTATCCCAAAGAATTGTTGGGTGAGAAAAAGAAAATTGTAGGGTTTAGCGATTAATATCTATTGAGATGAATTAGGATGTTTATATAGTAATTTGGTATGATACAGGGTATAAAAATTTGAAAAATGATGAATAATAATGACATTAAATAAAACAGCTATCTTGTCAGAGTCGGATCTTCAGGAAAATAACAACGGAATTATTGCAGGCATAACTTTAAGAAATGGTTTTACTTTCCGTCGTGGACAGGAAATATTTCTTGCAAAATTAAGTGAAGCATTCGGCAGAAATGAGGTAAATCATTTGGGGGTATTTGTTCCCGGATATGGTAAAACCATTACAGCACTTTCTTCATTTGTTGTCGCTCATGCTACAGGTATTGCAAAAAAATTAGTTGTATTTGTACCTCGTGGAAATTTGCGTGACCAATATGCTGATGCGGAAGAATTACGACGTGTTTTTTCTAATATCGGTGCACCTTCTTTTTCATTTTGTGTCGCCGATTCAGAACGAGCCTTTCTTAAAAATATTTCTACCGAAATTATTATCACAACATATCAATATGCAAGTGGTAAGGGCGGACATAAAGCGTTACAACTATATTGCGAAAATGCACCATGTATGTTCGTTTTCGATGAGGTACACCATTTATCGGATGACGGTTTATGGGCAAACAAGATAAGCAAGTTTAGGCATTCGTGTTCGGTATCATTATCAGGAACACCTATGCGTGCGGATAATAAATCTTTATTCGGAGTACCTTTCGATATAAGACGAAACGGTGACAAAATAGAGCAGTATTATGTCGCATTACATGAAGTAACTTTACGGGATGCACATTCCGAAGGTAAGATATTAAAGAAAGTTCAGGCACATGTTATTGATTATCACATCCGACTGAAAAATAAGGAAACAGGGGAGACTGTCGTTCTATCATTGGAGCAAATGGCTAATCTTGGTAATGGTGAGGATATTGATGTCTTTCTTGCAAGAAAAAATTTACGCTTTCATGAGGTGTATTTGCAATCTTTGTTAACTCCGGCTTTTACACGTTTTGCCGAAATATATCAACGTCGTATATCGGAAATGGCAAACGATACGGCGGGTGATAATCGAAATCATCAATTACTCGTTATTGCGATGAGTAATAAACATGCAGCAGCTATTCTGGAATATGTTCAGGTACATTTTCCTCAATTCAGAAGCGAGAGAATAGGTCAGGACGTGCCGGAAAAAGAAAGGCAAAAATACTTGGATGATTACCGTAACGGTAAAGTTGATGTAATGGTGCAGGTTGATATGATAGGAGAGGGAACGGACATTAAACCTATAAGTATCATCGTAAAAGCCGATCTTGTAAGAGCTCAATCGAAAACATTGCAACAACTGTTTCGAGGTATGCGATATTATGCACCATTTGGCGAACAACATAATATATGTGATATATTTGTGGCAAGAGATTCGGGTATAATTGAAATTCTGGATTGGATTGCGAGTGAAGAACAGCAGGGCATAATCTTAAAGCAGAGACGGCTTTTGGATGAGCCCAGACAATCACGATTGACGGAACGGCAAGAAGCAAAATGGGAATTGGCTGATGTATTGCAACAAAATATATTTACACATAATCTGCAATTATTCGGTGAATTACCGCAGCCGAGAGAAGAACAGTTTTCGGCAATCGTTGTTAATGTTGCAGAAAAAGAGCAGCAACTTAGACAGGAATGTTCTCAGTTGGCATCACGTTTAACAACCATATTAAAAAACAACGGTAGAAAAATAGAAATAAGCCATATTCACTCCGAAGCGAAAAAACGTTTCGGTAAAGCGCAGGAGTTGATGAGTATTCCTGAACTGTTAAAGAAAAAGAATTGGCTTGACCGTTGTTTAATGGCAAGAAAAATAGTTTAATTAAACAATATACATCCACTTATACTAAATATTTATTATTAGAAAGTTGCACAATGAACTTAACTGAAAGCGGATACGAAATTCAAGGTATTCCCGTACTCGAGATTGCACAGCAATATGATACTCCTGTTTATGTCTATGATTCTGAGATTATTCATAAGCAGTATAAGAAATTAAGCGATGCTTTTTCCGGTATTGACATGAAGGTTAAGTTTGCATGCAAGGCATTATCAAATATAAATATTTTACGTCTGCTTAAATCGTTCGGTTCAGGTCTTGATACCGTTTCCATTCAAGAAGTTGAACTGGGCTTATATGCAGGTTTTGATCCGGCGGATATTATTTACACACCGAATTGTGTTTCCTACGATGAAATAAAAGCGGCAATAAATAAAGGTGTCGTTATCAATATTGATAATTTAACATTCCTTGAAAAATTCGGTCACGATTATGGTAATTCGATACCATGTTGCATACGTTTGAATCCGCATATTCTTGCAGGTGGCAATCATCATATACAAACAGGTCATATCGATTCTAAATTCGGTATTTCGATATATCAGTTGCGACATATGTTAAGAATAATTACAACGTACAATATTAAAGTAACGGGTTTACATGTACATAGTGGTTCTGATATTTTGGATGCGGACGTGTTTCTACAGGGTGCGGAAATTATTTTGGATACAGCGAAAAATTTCACTGACTTGGAATTTATTGATTTTGGAAGCGGTTTCAAGGTCGGTTATAAAGATGATGATGTGACGACCGATATAGCAATTCTTGGTAATAAAATGTCAGCCGTCTTTAATGATTTTTGCAAAGAATATGGCAGGGATTTGCAGTTATGGTTTGAACCCGGTAAATACTTGGTAAGTGAAGCCGGATACTTTTTAGTTACGACAAATGTTGTTAAACAAACTGTTTCCACCGTTTTTGCAGGTGTTAATTCAGGTCAAAATCATTTAATTCGTCCGATGTTTTATGATGCCTATCACGGTATTGTAAATATTTCTAATCCGAATGGTGCACCGCGCGTATATTCTGTTGTGGGGTACATTTGCGAAACCGATACTTTCGCTTGGGATAGGAAAATACCGGAAATACGTGAAGGTGATATTTTATGTTTTTTAAACGCAGGTGCTTACGGATTTACCATGAGTAGTAATTACAATTCTCGTTTGAGACCGGCAGAAGTATTAGTGCATGAAGGTAAACATTATCTTATCCGTCGTCGGGAAGTATTGAACGATTTATTATCTACCCAAATTGAAATACAATTATAGGGTATTATTAGTACACGGTAATTTCCTTGATTGTGGAATCCATCGTAAAAATTACTAATTTTTGTACTAATTCCTCATGTCCTATTTTACGTAATAAATAGGGTGGTAAAGCGCGAAACAAAAGACGTGACTTTATAATGATAGTACCTGATTTCTGCAAAGATGGTACGGAATAAAGTCCGCTTCGAGATTCAAAGGGAGGTATGGTTCTGTTCTCAACTGCATCTGCCTCCCAGAAAAAAGGTGTTTCTTCATTATGGCGTTTGGCAGTTCCATTAAATAAAGTAATGTCATTGTCTTTCGCCATAATTCCTTTTTGCACAAAGTCACTATTGTGATTTCGTAAATCACCATTCGGATCAAGTAGTCCTGAAGTGTACACAGTATCGCCGCTTTGTTTATCAATGGCAATAAGTTCTACCCACATCTGGCGCTCATATATGGTGCCCGATGGTAGATTGTGTCCTGTTGTAGAATTATACACAGTTGCTTTAACCCTAAAAAAAGAACTTCTTTTTACACTATCAGGTGTATCTACGGAATACTTTGAAGAAAAACGTAAAAGAGAATCAACCGCTTTTATGGTTTCTTCTCTTCCGGGAAACTCCGTCAAAGGAATATCCACACCTATCATTTTGTGTTCATGAACCCTTCTCATCTCCCCACCTATGGCAGCGGGGGCTTGAGTATAATGCATATGGCACTCCTGACAACTAACGGGGCGTGCAGGGTAAATACTGTTTTTCCATTCATTAAATGTTTCCTCAACCGCAATACGATTTTGCGTAGTAACATTATGACAAGGTCTGCATATTTCGGAAGTTTCATAACGGGCATCATAAACAGAAGCGTGAAAACTATTTTCTTTCGGGTCTTTTATGCTTCCTTGTTTTACTTTATCTGTTCTGAAATGTGGAATATCTTTTCCCGGTGACATTGAGCCCATCGAATGACAAACATCACAACTGATACCATGTGCTGCAACCTCAGAAACAGCATTTCGATTATATCCTAAAGGTGTTTCGCCACCAAGTGAGCCGGGGGGGGTATGGCATTCAATACAAAACTGATTAAGACGACCATTAGAGCGGATTTGCCCTATACTATCAAGCGCATGAAACACGGGGTCTTTGAAAGCATAAGCGTGCATCGAAATTTGCCATTCGCCAAAATGTTTCGGGTGGCATGATGCACATTGTTCGGGTGAGGTAAATACTTCTCTAAAAATTTTGGAAGAATCAACCGGAGGAATTGTTTCCGTTGGTGTTTGTTTATCTTCACAGCCGATGAAGCTAATGAAAACTACAGTGAAAAAAAATAGAATGAGTGATTTCATTAGTCAGCATTCCTTGCAACTCTGAGACCGATATTATTTGTTCTGCTACTCGGTCGGTAAAACTGACGAGCGGCAAGTCTGTTTTGAAAAATCTGATTATACCATGAACCGCCCCGACAGCTTCTCAGAATTCCCTCGTAAGGTCCGCGAGCATCTTTTACAGGCGCATTGATATAATAATAAGGGTCATACCAATCCCAACACCACTCCTGAACATTTCCTATTACATCATATAAGCCGAAAGTATTCGGTGTTTTTTTTGCAACAGGCATAGAGCCGTAAAACACATTTCCACAATACCATCCGCATTGGTCAATGGCAATATCCAGAGGTAAACAACCATCCGTTGTACCGCTTAAATTTCCTATTGGTGTATCAGTTTTTGCCCCACCACGCGCTGCATATTCCCATTCCATTTCTGTCGGTAAACGATAGCCGTTTTTAGAAAAATCACAAAAGGCACTGTCGTCGCTTATAAAGGTATAACATTGCTCTTTGTTTTCTCTTATCGAAAGACTATTGCAAAAGCGAATAGCTTCAAACCAAGAAACAGATTCGATAGGCAAACTATCACCATTAAACCATGATGGATTATAACCCATTAGTTTCTGCCATTCTTGTTGTGTAATCTCAGTTACGCCAATAAAAAAGGGTTTTGTAACCGTAACAACTCTTTGGGGACTCTCAAAAACTTCGCTTTGTTTCCCCATCAAAAATGAACCGGCGGGTATCAATACCATATCAATCTTGGGCGTTTCTTTTCTGATATTTGCCAAAAGAACAGTTCTTGCCAGTTCTTTATTCGTTTCAGATTCATACACTATAAGGGTTATAAAAAAACGCCCCTCAGATGAAAAAGTATGCTTTACAGTTTCAGTACCGTTTGTACTTATCGGTTGGATAGAATCATCAAAGTACCAATCCAAGCGTATTTTATTCGGCTTATTGCCAATAATGGCGGTGAAGGAGTATTCTATATAAGGATAACCTTCCTGCACGGAGGGTATAGTCGATATAGTAACACTAACCTTTGCTTTTGCAGTCGGTGGAATATGCGTGGGAGCACTATCTTCGGCACATCCGCAAAGGATGCCTAACCCTATTATTAGTATTATATATAGTGGATTTTTTGGCATCAGTAAACAAAATGAATCATACAAAAATCGTCATTGTTGTATCGAAAACACAATCATTTTTTGTATT
>JALHLL010000119.1 GCA_022844575.1 bacterium | reverse complement strand
AAACCGTAAATTTGTAACGCTTCCGATGATATATTTCCCCGTTCACCGTGCATTCTTCTATATTCAAGCATACCCTGCTGTTGCCACAAAAATTCCTGAGGGATTGTAGGAAACTGACGTTTCAGAATACCATAAGGATGCAACGCATGTACCGACCAAAACCAAGAAAATGCTTCTGACCTTTTTTCTTGGGAGAGAAAAGAAATACATAATGGATATAAACAATTCAGAAAAATCTCTCTTCGTAAATGGTCACCCTCTACAGAAAAACGATTATTGATAAATTCGCTGAATTTTTCAATAATGTCGGGGTTTGAATTTGTTGTTAACAATTCACTCACAATACCTGAGTGTATAAAATCTTCGCCTATATTCCTAATTTGCTCGGCAGTATAAAGTGGTCTTCTTCTTTTTTTCTCGAAAGACTCAAGAAAAAAATACACACACTCTTTAATACCGCTTATTGTACCAAATTTTTCTATGTTCCTTTTTGCTTCCGCAGATTTCCTCATTAATCTGATTAAAGCGAAATATTGAATTTCCATTAAGGATTCGGCGGAATTATCTATTGAGACATCGGAATTTCCTACCAAATTTTTCTTTATCTCATCCTCATGAACAATAATAGTATATGGGATTTCATCTATATTTTTGTCATTTTCAGATACTATATGAAGAATTGTCGAATTAAATTCTTTATTATGTGAATGTTTATGTAGAATCCAATCAGATGACTTACGGTGATACTCTGCAGTGCCGATAAGAATATCTCCGTTCGCCAGAATTGCAACTGATTGGAAATCCGGTCCGCCGAATAATGAAATTCTCCCCGGGGAAAGTACCTGAATACGTATTCCCTGCACCGTTTGCCAAACCCTCGAAGGTTCGGAAAGGCATTTCCATACTGCCTTCTGAAGAAGGGTTTCGGGTATGGAATGAAGTACACTCATAATTGCAGATGTGAGAAATAGTGTTTGGCTTTACTTGCCGCAGCTTCGGCAAAGTCCTCTTTGTCCGACGCATACAATATGTCGCGTGAAACATTAATAACGGCGGGTTTATTACTATTGGCTTGTACAACGTCGGTAATATTACCTCCTTGTGTTCCGATACCCGGAATTAAGAGGCAATTTTCACCGGCATATTCTCTTATCTGCTGTAGTTCCTGCGGACGAGTTGCCCCTACGACAAAACCAATATGTGCTTTTGTTTTCCACATAAGTGCTTTTTCGATAACATGTCTGTAAAGAGGTTTACCATCACTTTCCATTCGCTGAAAATCTTCAGAGCCGGAATTTGATGTTAATGCAAGGATAAAAACTATCTTGTTTTCAAACTCTAAGAAAGGTGCAATAGAGTCATAGCCCATATAAGGATTGACAGTAACCGCATCAAAGCCCATATCATCGAACACGGCTCTTGCATATGCACCTGATGTATTTCCTATATCACCTCGTTTGGCATCGGCAATAGTAAGTTTTGTATTCGGAATAAATTTCAGCGTGTTTTTTATAAGTGAGAATGCTTGTTCACCATATTGTTCATAGAATGCAAAATTTATCTTATAAGCGGAACAAAACTCGGATGTTGTCCTTACAATAGCAGAATTAAAGTCTAAAATTCCATTCGCCTGTAATCTCAAGTGTTCCGGTAGTTTTTTTATTTCGGTATCAAGTCCGACACATAACATCGACGAACTTCCCTGCTCTTTTCTCAATAACTCAATCGTAGTCATCTATACCTATCATGTTAATACTGTGCAAAAATACGAGTGACTATCTAAACAAAGAAAAGCCCATATATAAAAAAAGGCATCCTACTTAGGATACCTTCTCATAATATTTGAGCAGTATTAACGCACAATGATAAGATTACCCATAGCAGGTTGCGTATATGTAATACCATAGAACTCGACAATAAACATATACATACCTGTCGGCAAATCATTTCCCATATCGTCCTTCCCATTAAACTGTACAGAGTTTTCACCCAATCGTGCTATATCAGCAATAGTACGCACGACTCTTCCTCTCTGATCATAAATCTTTACATTAAGCGGAATCCCTGTCTCGAGAGTTTTCACATCAAAATCGAGTGTTGAGCCCGCACTTGTTGGGTTCGGATAAACGTTCGTTAACTCTATGATATTATCTGATGCTACCCATAACTTAACTGTTACGGTATCCTTATTCCCCGAACCGTCTTCAGCAATCACTCTTACATTATTATCACCTTTTTCGAAAGTATTTTTGACAAGGAATGACATAATACCACGTTTTTGCCCCATACCGCGAAGTTTATCATACTTTGCATTCTCAGTTCTTCCCGCTACAGGCATTAATCTGCCGTTTATTCGTATCAATATTCTCGTAGAATCTATTGACAGATTAGAATTATCATAAATGATAAATTCCATTAACGGCTCAAGCATTATATAATCACCATCTTGTACTATAACACTATCACATCTTATTTCTACAGTAGGTGGTTCCTTATCCTCTATTACAGAGAACTCTCTTCCGGAAGAATTATTAAACCCATATAGATACTCTGTATAAAGTGTATGCTTAACCTCTGTACGTGTAAGTGTTTTACTTCCCAATGACGAACTTCCAATACTTGTTGTAATTGTTTGCGCTCCGTCGGGTAGCATTTTTTGTATTGGTAAAGTTACTTGTTCAAATGCACCATTCTGTGAAAGAGGTTCATAATTTACTATTAGCATTCCGGTATCCGCTTGCGAGCGTAGGGATAAATTCCGAACTTTTATTGATGAAACTAAAGTGTCGCCGCGTAATACCTCCTCATTTTTGAATAGTAGTGAGCCCGGTACGATAGCATATTCCGGCAGAGGTGTGAACTGCGAGTTGACACTCGTTATAATTGGAATGGAATCCTCATTGACCCTATGTAAATCCACGACTATCCGCACACCGGAAACTACTTTTGCATCAATATCGCTTAATGAAACGGTACTGCCTTTCACCTCTTTTACAATTCCAATGGGACTGTTTTTGTTATCGTAACCTAAAACTGAAATACTGATACTGTTTGTATTGAGATTTTCGCCTAAAAGAGAAATATAGTCCCATGACTTCGCCTCACCTATATAGTGAGACATCACAGTAGCATTCTTAAATAAAGTCGGAGCATTTACTTCCACATTTATAGTGTCACTCCATTTGCCGAATTTTTCTATAAGATTTCCGCCATTGCCCTTAATACCTATCGTGGCGTAAGATATAACAAATCTCTCTCCTTGTTGTATTGTATCACCATTTGGAAAATAACGTCCATAAAAAACCGAATCAATTAACTGCGCACCTATACTGTGTAATGTAAAGAGTAAAGAATCTACATTTATGGCATCCTTCACACCATTTTCCTGCGCATGTAAAAAACCCCTGAACGATGCATCGGAAAATCCTACTCCAACTATTTCGCCATCACTAATGGAATCGCGTATATATCTGTAAAAATCCCGCGTATTTGTTTTGTAATGGCCTTCTTCATATGAAGGTGTATATGTATCGAAGCTACGGATATGAAAAATTGAATCATATGGTTTTTTATGGACAACCATAGATTTTTGCAGTGATGGTAAAAACATTTTGCCATCGCCGTTTATATATATCTGACCAAATCGTATTCCGTCACCGCCGCCGTTACAAGCAGAAATTTTTAATGAATTAGCTTCTTCAAGAAGAGTTAAACCATCCATATTTTGTTTCGTTCTAACAAAGGCGGTTCTGTCGTTTATAAAGGTTTTCAGCCCTTCAATTCCGCTTATGGAAATATTTGTTTTACCTTGAGGAAAGTCTGAAGCATGAAACAGTACTTCACTCCAATTACTTTCTTTTAGGTTAATTCTATTTTTTGCTCGAAAAGTCAAATAATAATTACTATTTTTTATTAGATTAATATTGGGTTCCCAATCAATAAAAAGCGAATCGCCTGCAAGTGAATAATCTTCACTCATCATTATTGTCTGAGCGATTATTCTTTTATCAGTATCCAAAATATGTATTTCAAAATCCGTGTTTTTGGTACCGGGTTTTGTTAACAGTCTGATTCTCGGATTTGTTGATTTGACAGACCAGAACATTTGCGGATCGAAAGCAATTGCGTTCTGAGAAAAGACAGTAAAAGTTCCTTTTATCGTATTATTACTGTACAGTTTTTCAATAATTACGGAATCATAGTTGACATCAATAGAGTAATTACATTTCCCTGATTTACCTGAAATCGGAAGTTTGAATATTGTTGTATCCCTTGCCCATATATTGTCAATCGTATTTATTAATGTATCCGCTTCCGAATCGAAACTTGCAATTAATCTGACCTTCACACTTTTTGAAGTAACAATTCCGGCATTATGTACATTCACTTCAAAAGTCATTATCGTATCTTCTTCCGTAAAATCGAAAGCATTACGTTGTGATAAGGTTTTTACATCAACATTTCTTATAAATAATTCCGGTTGTGATTCAACTCTTAAACGTGTAAGCGGATCGCCAACAAGTGAAAATTGCATTGCCGCAAAGGTATAGCTTCCGCCGAAATTCCATTTTGCACGATATGTCAATTCACCAAGAAATCGTAATGAGTCATTCGCAAAACCATAATACATATTATGCATCATTTCTGCAGCGATGGATGTCTCGCCCCAACCCGAATCGCCGGTTGCAGCTATTGCACCTTTTTTCTCACTATTTACATAACTTTCATTTCTTGTTTCTATAGCAGGGTCTCCAAAAGCACCTGTCTGGCACGAATGAGTACCCAGTAAAAAGTATTTACCGACATTATTAATATTCTCTTCCTGCCATCCATCCAAACCGAAGTAATTGGTCGCACCATGTCCTGCATAGTTTAACCATAAAACCCCATTATTAATTACATCGCGAAGTAATTGTACATTTCCGTTAATACTTGTGGTCGATCTTTTGATTACATTACCGCCAATCGGAGGATTAATAGCAGCTTCCTCAACAATCTCAAACAAATATGAAAAATCTTCTGCACCTCCAATTTGAGAAAAGGAACCGAAATTTTTCATCCACGGCTCATAAGCGATTGTATCGTATTCTATCAATTTATCAACAATATTTTCCGCATCTGCAATTTTTGACGGCGTAAGTCTCCCTATAATTAATTCGGTCTGAATATCATTACCCTCAAGCAAACCATACCAAAAATCGCTTACAGGAACTCCATATGTCGGAATAAAATCAGTTTGAGTTGATGTGTGTAATAGTTTTAACGGATCCCAACTTGCATTTCCGAAAAGCAAAACTGTCGATAAGCGAGGTGATTGCCACCGTTTATAAGCATGTAACAGGAATGATTTTATAGTATGGGGACTTTTTTTACCGTATCCGAACTGATTATAAATATCTTCGACATTAACAACTTTTATTGAAAAACCTTGGGCGCGTCTGAATTGCGCCAAACGTTCCGCCGATTCCATAAATAAGCTATGGCTTATGATTAAAGATTCGGTACCCTGTTTTGTATCATATAAGTTATTATTTGAAACCCGATAATCGGAAACTGATTCCATGTTATGTATATCTGCCGCAAAAATAAACTGAGGGTGTTTTAATATGCATTCGGCCCTTCTGTTGGAGAAAAAATCTGATTGAAGAAAACCGTGTATAGTTGCATTTGGGCCTACACTTATTTCTCTTTTTTCCGAACTTCCCTTAATGATTATCTCCGAATACGAATTTTGTACCCCATTACTTAATACAAAGCCGGAACTTAATAGAGCTTGTTTTACGCTATTCGGTATTAATCGAAATTCATTCGCTGTAATAATTAATACCGAACCTGCAACTGTATTATTTATTATTTGCACGGCGGCTCCTTCCTCCTCACTCAATATTATATTCTCGTCCTTATCCACACGACACAGAAGCCACCCTCTATTTATTGAGTAATGAACTACGGAATCATTAATGGAAATGGATTTGTATCCATTATCTTTTCTCGACGTAACTGAATACTTAATACCTTTTGAAGTTTTTGAGGTTGCAACTTCACCGGAAGAGCTATCAATCATAATAACTTTATCGCTTTGAAATCCGGTAATACTCAATCGGTAATTTTTGTCGCTGCTATTTATTTTTAAACGTGGCGTTACACCTTTAAATGCTTCTAAAGAAAAAATGCCTTTGATATGGAAGTAGTCGGGTAATAAGCTTAGAAAACGAAACTTTGATGTATCAGCGACAAAACCGAACGCCGTAACACCGGCAAGTGTACCTGCCGTTTTTGTTGATTGTATTAATTTTCCTTGATATTCGGGGGAAGATTCTACCACCGAATTGCCATTTACAATAAACGAAATCTTTTCATTTATTGTTTGCGAATAGTTTCCCAGACCAACATTACTTACTGCTTGTATATCTACTTCACCATAGCTTTTTGGTAAAACCGTATGAGAAAATAACGGTTTATTAATATGAAAGAATAAACCCCATGGCGAAGCAGTCGCGTTTTCAACCCAGTAATACCCTTTTCCGTGTTTAGATTCCGTATTCCAGATACCCTCAAAGCCATCCCAGTTACCATAGTGGAACCAATTATTCTTTTCAATATGAAATTCTTGTTCTGCACTTTCAATTTTTTCATCAGCTTGACCATATTCGACCCAATCATATAACTCGGACTGTTCCGATGAATTCTTCATAAAAAAGAATGAACGCTCGTCTGTTATAAGGTCGTTCCAAGTCGAATCTCCAATAGTCCTACTTCCAATAAAAACAAGAGTATCCGTGATGTCGAGTTTTCCATTCCTATCCTTATTTATCTCTGCGTACCGTTGTTTTTTTCCATCAAGCAAAAGGTGTAGATATTGTAATGCACTATTGAGCCACGAAGGTTGATGCCTTAATAATTGCATTCCTGTAATTTTTGCAAGCCCGTCTTTTTTTGATGTCACTCGAACATATTGACTATCGGGTTTCATCCATTCTGATGCAGGCTCTAAAGTTAGGTCACTTTTATTTACATCCTTTTCATCATTCATGGAAACAATATGTTTTTTATTTATCACCCCCGCATAAATACCTTTTTCCACTAAACGCAGAACTTTTGTTGTATCCGCTTTATATGTAAAGTCTATAGATATGATTACTCTCGCAGAACATTGTTTTACCGAGGGCAATACTTCCTTAGAAATTATAACAGACCATAAGGTGTTACCTCTTAGAAGCCCCTCATAAGTAGGTGTCAATGTCAATGCAGCCGAATCAAAACAATCGCTATAAAGAGCGAGTTTGGGGATAGGATTACTCTTAGGAGTCACAAATTGAAAGAGAACAATGTCTTTGTCAGTATCATTTTTTGACTTCTCAATACTGTGTAGCAGTTGTTTCTGTGAAAAAGAAACTTTAAAACCGGAATCAGTATAACGCGGGTCGCTATACCCATGCGAAATAGAGTGAAAAAGTAAAAAACACGTTATTATAGATAGAAACTTCATACTCATGGCGGAATAATAGTTGTGGTTATATAGTTGACGTATAGTACCGCTCAACTTGTGTTTTTGTTCCATTTTCAGCGAAAAAAAAAAAGAAGCCGTATCAGTAATGACACGGCTTCCGAATAAATGTTTCAACGAATGATGTAGCTTACTTTTTGTTCGCTACACCTCGTGTGAGCACATCAACAACTATTTTACCTACAGCATCGCCCACAGAGCCATGTAAATTGGACGGATTGGACAAATATTCCGTAACAGCTCTTTCCACTTGTGCTTGAACGATTTTTGCATTTCCTTCAACAAGCGCCGTAGAAACTTGGTGCATGTCCTTTGCTACATCACCCAATGTGTCCAGCTGACTACGATTTGCATCCTCCATTTTCTTCATCATCTTATCCATACGCTCTTCGGATTCTGTGTACATTAACACAAAAGCCAATAAAGCAAGCATGGAACCTTCAAGAAAGATAGCACCGAGAATAAGTGAAGGTCTTGTTGGCGGAATGAATTTAAGACCGCGTACACCGATGATAACGATAAGAATAGCGGCACCTGCATATGCAAGACCGGTTACCGAATTTGAATATTTTTCAGTAAAGTGATGAGACATATATAATCTCAAACCCTTAAACACAAGCAAGTGATTGGTTTCCCAACGTAGTGATTCTTTTACATCTTCAATTTCCTTCAAAACGAAATCCGAAAAGAATTCTTTGATACGGATATATAATAATTCATCACGGAAAACCGCCAAGTCCGAATCTTCACTAATAAAATCCTCAAACCGGATTCTAACATGATGAGCACCTACGGGTTCGTCTTCCACTTCAGTTCTATCCCAAACCCGGCGGAACGCACGAATAACCGTTTCACGATCGTGCAAACGAAGACGATTACCCGGCATTGTCAAAATGTCAACGATATCTTGAGTAAAACCTGTTTGCAAACGAACTTTATCCTTTGTATGGTCAATTTCACGAGAAACCTTTGCAGCCATAATCCCTAAAGCATTCGGCAAAACAAGTGTAATCAAAAATGCGACGGAAGCACCCATAACAAATGCCATGTAAGAAAAACCAAGATTCGGCTCAAGTATAATTGCCTCTTCGCCGAGCTTTGGAGCTTTCAAATACCATTCATTAGAAGCTTTTGTATAGCCGTCATTTTGCTCATTTGCTTTAGCTTCTTTGTTTATGATGCGAGTTTTAGTCGTAAAATCAAAAATATACTCGTTATTGATATATTTTTTTAACTGCTCGCCCGGAGCAAGTTTATGATTTTCCGGTAACTTCTTCCCTTCGGTTGATGGAGATGCCACGATACCGTCGAAATTATGCAAGTGCTCACCCTCGGGCTTAAATAAACTGACAACTATACCCTGAACTGCTGTCGGCAAAACATAATTATAGAACGCAAATGACAAAACTGCTATCAACCCTATCAGAATCACATAGTGCTGCATTCCATGCTGATGTTTACTTGCATTGTTCTTTTGTGGGGACATATCCACTCCTCCGAATAAATTTATTAAGTACATCTACTCTATTTGAAGCCGCAAATTATGAAGAGAATCAGGAACGTGCAAGTGTAAATCATTCTGTTTCTAACAAAATGAACGAAAAGTGGTAATTTTGCCTTATGCGAAACAAAACTCTTATAGCAAACCTCTCATTTTCTCATCGCGGAACGATTAGAGGCGGGTCATTTTTAAGTAGTCTGCAGCTTACGGCTTCAATTCGTTTTTACTGCCAAAACGTCTCTTCTTTACCTTGATTTTATAAGACTTACTTACTTTTAACTTACTCATTTTCAACTATGTATTATTGAAATACATACTTTGTTTGAGTAGAGTCATTTTAACTAATCACAACAAAATTATTTTTTGAGGAAAAAAAAATGAATAATTCTACATATACCCCAATGTTCCCTGTGCAACCCGAAAATGTACTGGAAGAATTACGAACGAGAATGCTTATTGATGGATTTGACTATGTTCTCGATACGCGAAATAGCATAAATACCAGATTGGTTGATGCTCGTAATGGGAAACAATTTTTAGATTTCTTTACATGTTTTGCTTCGACACCACTCGGAATGAATCACCCCAGTACAACGGATGAATCCTTTATTCAGTATTTAGGTGAAACAGCCTTGAACAAGCCCTCTAACTCTGATGTATATTCGGAAATTATGGCAACCTTTGTGAAAACTTTGAGAAACATTGCCGTGCCGGAATATTTCAAACACTATTTCTTCATTGAAGGAGGAGCTTTAGCAATCGAGAATGCCTTGAAGGTAGCTTTTGATTGGAAGGTAAAGAAAAATTTCAGGAAAGGACATATTCATGAACGTGGGCATAAAATTCTTCACTTTAAACAAGCATTTCACGGACGAAGCGGTTATACAATGTCTCTTACCAATACCGATGTAAAAAAAGTTGCTCTGTATCCCAAGTTCGATTGGCCGCGTGTTTCTAATCCGAAGATAAAATTCCCGATGAATAATCATAATCTTGACGAACTCATCAAAAGAGAAAATTTGGCAATCGCTCAAATCGAACAAGCATTTGTCAATAACCCCGATGATATAGCGGCAATTATTATAGAACCGATACAAGGTGAAGGCGGTGACAATCATTTCAGAACCGAGTTTCTAAGCAGATTAAGAACACTTGCCGATGAAAACGATGCCTTATTAATTTTTGATGAAGTGCAGACCGGTGTCGGTCTCACTGGAACAATGTGGGTGCAT
>JALHLL010000118.1 GCA_022844575.1 bacterium | reverse complement strand
CAAGTATTGAAGAATTAGAGAGTTATCTATCAAGTCTCATTTTAGAGGACGTCGCATTTGAGAATATATCTACGGAATTAAACAGAGCATTGCCTGAACTCGGGAAACACTACTGTGAATATATAATCGCTGAATATAAAAAGAGAAATCACAACAACAACATTTATATTCGTTTACTCTGCGAACTAATTATTAATCTCTATTCCGATTGTCATTTCACTACAAAATTTTTATGCCTTAATTATGATAATTCTTATATATTTTCTTTAGTTAATTTAGGTGATGATTACAAAACGGTTTTCGAAAGTGCAAGTGTTTCCGATTCGATACGTAGAACCATTTCCTTACGCAGAAGAGAACAAAGAAGATCGGAATTACTTCGAAAACTCCGTAATACTCTTGAGCAAAAATTAAAACGGCTACAAAGAACAATAGATTTACTTGAAAATGAAGAAAAATCAGAAGAGCGTTTATCATCATATAAATTATGGGCGGAACTCCTTATATCTCAAGAAAACGGGAAGATAAAGCCCACAGAAGAAAACTACATGACAAAGGATTGGAGTGATAATGAGATTTATATTCCCGTATCAACTGAAAAAACTCTTATTGAGAACGCAGAGCATTATTATGGTAAAATTCGCAATGCTCAACAAGCATCACGCATCAGAAAGCAGCGTTTGCCAAAATACAAAAGTGAATTTACTATTTTGAATGATTATCGTACACAAATAAACAATACTCCTTCTATTGATACTTTAGAGTCTATTTCACAACAACTATCCATTCCCATCAAAAAAACTATGGAAACGGGCAAGGAACATTCTTCAAAATTTCGGACATTTACTCTTGAAGGAGGCTTTACTCTCTATGTAGGAAAAAGTGCCGCCAATAATGATGAACTAACAATGAAGTTCGCAAAACAAAACGATTTATGGTTTCATGCGCGTGGAGTTAGCGGTTCACATGCAGTACTAAGAATCTCCGGCAAGGATAAGCCGACAAAAAAAACTATAGAGCAGGCGGCAGAAATAGCTGCATACTATTCATCGGCACGGAATGCAAGTTATACTCCGGTCGCTTACACTGAAAAAAAGTATATACGCAAACCGAAAGGAGCAAACCCGGGTGCAGTTATTATGGAAAGAGAAAAGGTAATTATGGTAAGTCCTAAATTACCTGCCGGTTCAGTCGGTGATGAATAATTTTCCTTATCAATTTCATTTACCCATTGCAACTTTTACATCCTCTATTTTCCAACGAGATTTTACGCTGATTTCTACCGGTTTCGGCATAAAACGTTCTGCCAAAGTATAAGGAAATGGTGAGCCGAAATCATATTGACCATTATTATTTGCATCATGATATGCCCCTATATAATACTCACCCGCAGGTATTTTATCTATTGACCAAGTTCCTGTTTTAGTAAGTGTAATAGTATATGGCTTCGTACCCTTTCTTGCACTTTTCGGACTTATTAATAAGATATAACTCCCGCCTGTTATGCCTAAAGAATCGTAAAACTCCCCTTTAATGCTGCCATATTCTCGTGTGTCAATGGTTTTGAATCGTATTTTCTGAATACTATCCCTCATCGCCACACCATTCCATCCTACAATATATTTATGCTTCAATTCATATTCATACCATTTGTTCGGCTGCAAAATATTTTCTGCATTTATCCTAACTTCAGTAGAATTTTTCCATCGGAATGTTAATACTTCCTTTTTTCTTGTTGATATGTCTGTAAGAGATATCCCCTCCATTGTTTTACTCGAATCAACTCCCAGTGTAAACAGTACTTTCAAATATCCTGATACGTTTACGTTTTTCGAACTGTCAACTATCGAAACGCTTGAAATACCCGGTCTGGTACTGTCTTTCTCATTTATTCCGCTAAAAAATCGACTTCTCAGCGTGTCAATAATTTTGTTTCCCTTCAAATCCTTTACCGATGAATCAACGACAATTTTCCACAGAGTATTCGTATCCAATGCCTGTTCAGTTATTGCTATAATATTTCTAAAATTTTTAGGATTAGGGTATATATTAATAATATTATTGGAGATATTCCCAATGCTGTCTGTAACCTTATATAAAAAGGGTTTGACCACCGTACTATCCAACTCTTCACCAAAATCTAACAATAAAGAAAAAGCGGAAATTGATTCGGCATTAAGTAAAGCAGGTTGAGCAATATCTAAGGGTTCATCACAACGTAACACTATGGATTCCGATTTTGCGCCTTGTACCGTAATATCTTTCCATGGTGAGCCATAGCCATCCGTTCCTGCATTGTATAATCGGTCTTTATACAAGTCTCTGACAGCCATAAGTCGGTAGTTTCCGTCCGGCAAAGCGTAGAATGTAAAATCACCCGATGTGCCGGCTTGTGCAATATAACGCGGTTCCGTTTTAGAAGGATTTAATGTATCGGGATTGACTGTACTTAACGGATACAAAAACAAATAGGTACCTGCCGGCGACTCATCGAAAATCTTTCCGCGTATAATACCGCTATCAATAATATTACCTGTGGAAAAAGTTAATGCAAATGATTCCGTCGGTTTATTGCCCTTCAAATCCGTATAATCACCACCTAATGAAATCGTATATGTTGTATTCTCTTGCGGTTTTTCCGTAAAAATTACATCCAAATATCGTCCGCTCCATGACGGTTCGAACGTAAGACGCGGTGTAATAAATATATTCTCGACTACAGACGCTTTGTTAACATATTCGGAAAATTCTACCGTTATTTTTTCTTGCCTATAGTTTTTTGTCATTTGCATTGGTTCAAAGGAATCAATCTTAGGTGGTTCTTTATCAGGCGGGCCTCCGGATGGCGGTTGTTCATTTGCACACCCTATTAAGCACAATGTAACTATTGCCGTAAAAATGAAAAATCTCATTTTGATGTGTACACCCATAATTTTACGGCAAATCTCAATCACAGAATCTTACTATATAAAAAGAGAGCCGGAGTGTTTTATCTCCGGCTCTCTTGTAACGAATCACTTCGTATTTATTTTATCTCAACCTTATTTTACGAAGATCATTTTCTTCGTCAAACTTTGTCCATTCGTCGTTAATGTATAGTTATACACTCCCGAACTTAAGCCCAAGACGTTCGGGTCAAACTCTATGGATTGTTCGCCCGAATAGACACCATCTGCAATGATTGCCAACTGACGACCGAAATTGTCGCTGATTGTCAACTGCGCTGCCCCACGTTGCGGTACATTAAAACGAATTGTTGTTGTACCGCTGAATGGATTCGGTTCATTCTCTTTCAAATAGACACCATGGATATTCTCTTCGTCAACGCCCGATACTTCAGTCGTTACAGTCACATCAATTGTGTCAGAATTCGTTGAACCGCAATCATTTGTGACTACGCAATAGTATTTACCTGCATCGGTACCTGTCGCTACACCGAATTTCATATACACCGCATTGCTGATCGAATCATTCGTAATCGCCGTGCTGCCGCGATACCATTGATATTTCGTCGAACGATCGCTTACTGTCGCAACTGCCAAACGTAAGAATCCGCCTGCTTTGATGCTCAATTTGCTTTCTGTCGGACCATATACCACAGGTTTTGTTTTCATCTTCAACATTGCAACTTGGGATACTTTCGTTCCGCAATCGCCTGTCACAGCTACACTATAATTGCCTGCATCAGTGCCTTTCATACTCGCTACTTTATAGTTAGAGTCTGTTGCGCCGGCTATATCATTACCGTTCAGTTTCCATTGATATGTTAATGCGCCTGTACCAGAAGCGTTAACCCATAATTCCGCAGGTTGTCCTTCGCAAATGATTCCCGATTGAGGGTGATTCACAAAACTTACACCCGGTTTTACGGTCAAGGCGGCATCCGTACTTGTTTCCGTTACGATTGCACCCGGATTCAAACTGATGACGCAATTATATGCACCAGCATCTGCTGTTTCTACATCATTGATCGTTAAACTTGAGGTCTGTGTGCCGCTATAACGACCACCTTCGCTCAAGTTAACCGTTCCTTTACGCCACTGATATCCTAAGCTCAATCCTTGTGCACCGTTCGGGGTTGCAGAAACTGTCAATACTGCATCACTGCCTTCACAGACATCTGCTGATGCCGGTTGGGTATTAACCGTGATAGAACCGATAGACAAGGCGAATACTTGTGAAGAGTCATTGCCGCAAGCACCGATTACTTTTACATAATAGTTACTGCCAACATCGTTAACTCCTACATTGCGTATCGTCAGTACGGAACCGGCTGCACCACTGATGCGTGGACTGTCTTTGATTTGTTGTGTGCCTTTGTACCACATATATTTAACCGGTGTCACATTCGGACCCTCAGTTATTTCCGATACTTTTACTTCAAATCGTGCTGTTCCGCCATTGGAGACTACTTGACTCATCGGGGCTGTGCCTATTTTTGTCGGACGAGCGATATAGACGACCGCTTCTTCCGTCGGTACCGAACTTGCTCCACATGCTGTTTGAAGCATACACATATAACGTCCTGATACCTGATAATCTACTCCCGTCATCACCAAGTTTACAGTTCTCGAACCTTCAACTCTTTGCGAATTAAAGATATTATTACCGTCGGTTAACGGTTGACCGTCTTTATACCATTGATAACCCCAGATTGTTCCTTGTGAGGCAATGACATTCAAACTGACAACACCCGCGCGACAAACAACTTGTGATAATGGATTACGACGAATTTCAACTGGTTCATTGATTTTGAGTGTAACGGCATAAGAGTAAAAAAGAGTATCAACCGGATTATCACGGAACGCCGAACCGTCTTTAACTATTGCCAACATCGAATAATTATCACCATCAAAGAAATTGGTGCTTGCAATGGTTAGATTCATTGTACGGCTACCGGATATTTTGCCTGCTTGATCAAATAACGGAGAACCGCCTTTTGACCAGCGGAATGATATCCATGATGGTGCAGGGGTACCCGATGTTGCATCGTACAATGTGGTTGTTATACCGTCAACTACTGTTTTAACAATCGGAAGAGCACGAAGAGTAATATCGCCACCCGTACAAGTACTGTCAACAGGACCGGAGGCAAATGTAATAACCGGCACTAATTCATGCGCACCCATATAAGGCGGAGCCATACGGGCAGTTCTGTTAAAATCATCGGCAACATTACCGACTGAAGAATTATTATAACTGTTTGTGCCTCGCAATTGGAAGTCAGGTTGGCTCAAGAATGTTGAGGAAGAACCAATAAAGTTTACAGGCACTGATTGAGAATTTTGTTCAAAGGTACCTGAACGGAATGTTGTGATATTAGCATAGTTAACATTGCCTCTATTACCCAGATTTGCACCTGCTGTAAATATATTATTATAGTCAGATTGTGTAGGGAATGACGAGACTAAAACGTATGCAAAACCATTTGATCTATTATAGAAAATATTATTAACAACTCTTACTGTTCCGCTAACAGTATTCAGATTAAATGCTGCTGAGACGGGTATTCCGGCAACACCGTTAATATTAACAGTATTATGAAAAATGTTAGCATTTGTGATAGAGGGAACGTTAATACCGTTTGCTCCCGTACTTGAACCGTTACCTATATTAACCATATTATTGGATATAAGGTATGGTGTTGCTGTTGTTGCTGCATTATTCATTGTGCGGATACCATTTCCCGGACGGGCGAATGATATTCTGTTATATCCGACTGTGCCACCGGTCTGAATCAAATCCAAATCAATACCTGTTGCCGGTATTGCGGAAGAAGTATTCGTAATAAGGTTATTGGTAATCATCGGAGCTGTAAAACGCTGCACATAGATACCGCTTGTACCGAAATTGCTTAAGGAATTATCCATTATTGTCAATCCGGTATGTGCTGGACCTGAACCACCACCTTCAAGATATATCGAATATGCACCATTTGTAAATGTCGAATTATTGATGTTCAAATTAGTCACTGCATTCGTAGCAAGTGTAGATGGTTCTGAATAGATAAGAGCATCCGCCGAACTGTTTGTAACCCCGCTACGTCCATTAAAACGGCAATTTGAAAAAGTAATGTTGCTGTTACCATTTCTCATCCAGATATTTCGACCTGCCGATGCAGAAAGCGTATTAATAGAAAAAGTCATATTACGGAATGTGATAAAATCCGAAGCATTCAAGTGTATCGTATAATTGTTAATCGACGAGTTTGATGAAGAAAGTATAACGTTGTTTACATTACCACCGGCAGCTGCATCAGCTGTAAACGTTACAGGACGAGACGGAGAACTACCGGGTACACCTTGTACTGTTTGCGATACTTGTCCGATAAGCATTTGCTCATTATATGTACCGGGACGAACACGAAACTCTACAGCACCCAAGATTCCGCCATATGTTAAAGCAGCAGCTACATCCGTAAGATTTGCAAACCATTGTCCCGGAACCGGTGTTCCGCTTACATAGTAAATATTAGGATTCAAAGGATCCGGACTTCCGTTTAATGCCATTGCAACAAATCCCGAAAGAGAGTTATTGGCAAGATTGCCGTCACCCGGTCCCTGAGTTCCTGCTGAGTTTGTTAATGTAATACTAACACTATATGGTTGTAAAGGATCGTTCAAAACAAAGTTCGATACAAGAGGAACATAAACATTTCCACCAACCGGTAAATTTCCTGACCAGTTTACAGTTCCACTTGTACTTTGAGGCCCATTAATTGTATAATTAGCAGTAACAGAAGCTAAAGCACCCCCGCTTACATTCTGAAGAATAAAACCAATATCATAATTGCCCGCACCTACAGGTGGGCTAATAGCCGAAGTACTACCGACATTGGCAAGCACGATAGCTACAGGAGAAGGATCGGGTGTCGGGGGTTGTACATCCAACATATATTCTTCCGCTTCACCGAAAAACGATACACAAGGTGGAATCGGGGCTCCCCAGTCACCTGCGTATAGAACTCGCATCCTTCTCATACCACCTGTTAATGAAATTGGGAAATTGACGCTCACTTCATTCACATTTCCCGTGCCGCCCTGGTCTTGCCAAGTGAAAACAACTTCATCTTCCGTGAAATCACTATCGCCGTTCCAATCAATGTACACAGTTCCGTTACTACCCCACCATTGGTCATCGGTAACTATTGTAAGTGTTTGAGTTGTTCCGGTTAGGATTGTGGGGGGCGTCAAACCGGTGTAATCCGAATATACGCCTTCTTGTGGTGCAGTCGGATTATTTAGTGTTCCAATCTGTACACCTGTAATTGCAATACCCCAACCACCGTTGGTGGGCCCAGGATCACATTGAGACGAAGCCGAATTAAGTAACACAAAGCAGAGTAACGGGACTAGCGATATCAATCGCAACCACTGACACACGGTAAATCGTATCATAGATTTTTCTCCAAAAAACATAACATACTCGTAGTGATTTATATACACATTAAAAGCAAATTACTACATAATTATTAATCATACATAGTGATTTACATGAAGTAATGATGAAATTATCTTAATGCAGTATTTCATTACTTAAACATAGCCTAATATTCCTTCCAACTCATCTATACAGATAGTTCGGCATAGTCCTTGCAAGAACACCTAAACATCAATTTTGTTACATGAATTATCTTTTTTTTGTCCAATTTTCTTTTATCGCATCAATGTTAAAGCCCATTTTCTCTAATTCATCTCTACATTCGTTGGTACTTTCAAACATCTTTTTTTTCCAATCTCGCCTTAAAATATTACTATCTTTTCCGTTTTCTCGGAAAAAGGGAATTGCTTCTTTGGAGAGCTTCGCAACACATTCATTAAATATTTTTCTGTCTCCTTGAGCTTGTTTTACACAGTCACATAATTCCGTGCCAAATTCATCGCCTGCAGGTGGCGAAGAAGCGCAACCAGCAATGAAGGCTGCTACTATAGTCACAGCGAAAAGTTTCATTTTTTTCATTTCCCACCCTACATTATTTAATCTTATAACTATAAAAATCAATTTTTTTGATTTGTGGTGAATTGAGAATTATTGGGGAAGATTGAGAATAATATCCTGAACCATAATAGCGTTCTACTTTCCGAATACTGCCATTTTTCAAGTGGACTAATGCTCCTTGCACAGCACTATTTACATTTGCGAAGGGAGGTAACACCGTATAATCTGAACTAAATTCAAATAATTGCGGAATTTTACCATTTATACCTACCAATAATGAAACCGTACCGGTAATAGCAGAACGTAGAGCCGTAATATTTCTTGAATCACCCCATAAATGAAAACCTTCTTTTTGTTTGGCGTCACATGTAAATTTCAAATTATCACTACCGTAAACAACGTTTCCTAAATTTGCATCATAACGCCACATCTCCGTATCCGCGCCATAGAAATTTCCGGAACACATAATGTCAAGGAAACCGTCACCATTAATATCATCAATAAAAGTTCCGAATAATGGAGCTGATTGAACAAGTTGAGGCAATGGCTTAACATCAAATCTTCCATTTCCTTTATTCTCCAGCACAACGGAGCTAAACATTGTTGCTGATAGCTTCACAGCAGAATCAACATCTTGAATTGCAAATAACTCGCGTATTCCTGCCTTTGCAAAATCAGCATAAGAAGGAAAACGCTTCTGAATAAAAGGCATTTGTTGTACCAAGGCATCACGTAAACGAGTGGCAACTTCTTTTCCGTTTTCCATTGTGGTCAAGACATGATCTTGACTGCCGTTTTTGTCAAAATCGTTTACGTACATCCGTATCGGGTTCTCTACAGATGCCTTATATCGCGAGTTTTTTCCTAAATTTCCGAGTACATAATCTATATCACCATCATTATCCAAATCGGCACCGTTTATACTAAACCACCAGCCTTTTAATGTATCAAGTTGTTGCGAAAAAGTAGTGCTTTCGCTTAAAGCGAGACCGCTGTTAACAAAAACTCTCGGATACATCCACTCGCCCACAACAATCAAATCATAGTCATTATCATTATCAATGTCGGTCCATAGTGCCGATGTTACCATTCCTATCCTATTGATTTCAGGTGCAATGTTCATTGTATAATCACGCAGCACACCATTATCATTATAAAGGACATAACTTCTCGGAACTTTCGGGTACATTTCCGGAGTATTTCGTCCGCCAACAAATAAGTCTAAATCTCCATCAGAATCAATATCGGCGGCAACAACACATGAGCTACTACCTTTTTCTCGAGCATCCACTACTAATGATTGATCAGATCTCTCGAATTCTCCTTTGCCATTATTCAGATAAACCCTGTCCTGCCTGTATTTGACTTCGTCAACAACGGATTCACTTCCACCACTTGCTACATACAAATCCAAATCACCATCCTTATCCAAATCAAAAAGTAAAACCGCCTGATCTTCAAAAAGGGAATCGGCTTCCAAAGAAGGTTGCGCTGAAATATTAAACTCACCGGTTTTTGTCTGAGTTACTACAATCGCTTTTGTGCCTTCTGCTCCGCCCATAATGAAATCATCCAATCCATCATTATTCACATCTCCTACTGCCGTCGAGGGACCGTTTAACGATAATTTATTTGGCTGTAACCGACACGCAAAGAAATCATCAAATACTCTTTCCGAACGGATAAACTTCGGAGACAATTTCTTTTCGGTCAAAGAAAAATCAATAGGCTTTACTTCTCCAACAACTTTTTTCTTATTGTTATTTGTTTTCTTTGAAGACTTTAACTGTATTCTTTCAGTCATAGTGACAATCGTGTTTACCTGCGAGCCCGATTGAGCATCTTTATGGTAAAACTTAACTTTAGTATTCGCGGGTATTTTTTTTAAAGACTGTGTTTTACCATCTTGCCATACTATAGTAATATCATCTACTATTGTTGACTTTCCGATACCGAAATGTAATGGTATTGTTATGCCACTGGTAAAACCGCGAGTTGCAGTCATCTCCTGTATCTGAATACTATTATTAATCGTTATCGTAACCCTTGCATTTAAACCATTTATGTTTTTAGGTGAGCCATATAATTCGCAATCGAGAAAATTTCCCAGTTTTCTCTCAATAGTCATGTTTCTAAAAACAGTAGGAATCGTATCAAGATTATTCTGAACAATATCCAAATCGCCATCATTATCTAAATCGGCATAAACAGCCGAATTAGTATTAATCGGTTCTGAAACACCCCATGCTTCTGATATGTCCTCAAAGCTCAGATCGCCCTTATTCCTGAACATAAAATTACTCACTTTCACTTGCGGGTATTTC
>JALHLL010000117.1 GCA_022844575.1 bacterium | reverse complement strand
GCCACGATACCAGGCAAGAGATTGTGCTATAGTACGCGGCGTTATGGAAAAAGCGATTGTTGTTCTCGGTTCAGCTACGCCATCAATGGAAAGTTATTTCAATGCCCAAATGGGTAAATATCATTTATTGGAAATAACGGGGAGAGCGGATAATGCCCAACTTCCCGAAGTGCGAATAGTCAATATGATAGAGCAAAGAAAAAGAAGGGCTGTACAGAAAGGTTTTTCTAATGAGTTATTGGAAGCTATAAGCGAACGTTTGCAAGCAAAAGAAGGCATTATTCTTTTTCAGAATAGAAGGGGTTTTGCTTCTCGCTTGGAATGTCCTGATTGCGGTCATGTCCCTGAATGCAAGAACTGTTCCGTTGCATTAACCTATCATAAAAAAGCTGAAATGTTGCGATGCCACTACTGTGGTTATGCACAAGAAGCTCCAAGGGCATGTACGGTGTGTGGAAGTTTGGAGATAAACGACCCGGGTAGCGGAACACAAAGAGTTGAGGAAGAACTACATGATATTTTAACTAAACAGGGCTTTACTCCGAATATTGCACGAATGGATTTGGACACAACATCGCGCCGTGGTTCACATAGAAAGTTATTACAAGATTTTGCCGAAGGTAAAACGGATATTCTCATCGGAACCCAAATGGTTGCAAAGGGGCTTGATTTCGGGCGAGTGACTTTAGTCGGTGTTATCAATGCCGATTTATCATTATTTATGCCCGACTTCCGCGCTTCGGAACGGACATATCAATTACTAACTCAGGTTGCAGGACGTGCAGGACGCACGCATGAAAAAAAAGGGACTGTACTTATTCAAACAAGTCACGCTGAACATCAAGCGATATTTGCGGCGGCTGTAACCGGGTATCATCACTTCTATTCTGATGAGTTACAAATGCGTAAGCAAGCGTTATATCCGCCTTTTGCCCGATTTATCAGCATTGAATTCAGTGGTACGGATGAACATCAGGTTCATGATCTGGCACACCGTTTTGCAAGTTTATTGCCTAAAGGACAAAACAACTTCTTCCATATCGGGCCTACCTCGCCGTCAATTGTTCGATTAAGAAATAAATATCGTCGATTGATAATTATAAAAAACATTAAAATACTTGATCCGACGGGCGAGCAGGTGCGAGAACATATTCGACATGCAATAACGGTGTATAATCAAAAATATGCCCATCGTAATGTTCATACGACTATAGACATAGATTCATTTGGGATAATGTAGTTAGGAATTGTCCAATATTGATAAACTCCTTATCCAACTATTACACATTTATCGTATTATGCAAACTGCCTGATAATTTGGGAAAGAATTTCATTATTCACTTTCTCAATCGGGTGTAATGAGTGCGGTAAAACATAAAATCCTGCTTTTTCATTTGTGCTTGCAAGCTGCGCCGTTTCCTCTACCGATACCATATTATCTTTATCGGCAACTCCTATACATAATTTCGCTGTAATCTCTCTAACATCATTTTCCGTAAGGGTCGGGTTATTTCCAAGATCAGTCATCATTTCAGCTGTTTTTTCAAGAACAGTTCTCCAATTATGCTTTTCATGTCGTTTTTTCAGAATTTCAGCAAAAGAAGGTATCTTCTGCTCAATAATATCGGGGTTTAGTTTCTTTATTTCGGAAGCAGCATTTTCGGGTGTCCAATAAAATTTAGTACCTAATGTAATAACGGATTCTACTTTTTCAGGATATTTCAGCGCACAATACAACCCAACATATCCGCCCATACTATAGCCGAATATGGGGCATGTTTCAATATTATTATCGTTCATTGAATTTACTACATTCTCGGCAAAATACTCCATTCTGTATGGTCTTGAAACTTCTTCACCAAGCCCATGTCCTTCAAAATCAAGTGTTATAATATTGTAATTATCATTCAGTAATTCAGCTAAAGGTTTCAGTTGATCGGCAGCACCAAGTGCACCATGAAGAATATACAGTGTTTTTTTCATTATTTCCCTTGTTTGCTTTTCCATTCGGTATATCCACCGAGATAAATAAAAACTTTCGTGAAACCAAATTGTATAAGTTTATCCGATAATTCATGACTGAGGTCACAATCTCCGCCACCGCAAAACACTACAATTCTCACATTCTTATCTTCCAAACCCAAAATATAAGGTATATGTTTTTCAAAATCCATTGCAAAAATATTTTTTGCTCTCGGTATTGTCCCTTCAGTAAACTCATGCTCATTCCTCGCATCAAAAAAAAGCACACTTTCATCCGCATTTAAGCGTACAACCTGTTGGTAAGTAACAGCAAGTGCTTTCTTCTTCACTTCTTCCGGTTTTGTGGGTATTATGGGATTTTCTACGGGTGGGGTTTTCACAGGAGCATTAGGAACCGAGTCACTCATTTCAACAGGAGGTTTAGGTAGTGGAGTATTGATAGTAGTATCATTACCTTTACCTGAATTACCTGTAGGATTTGTTTGAGTACTATCTTCACCGAAAACAGCAGTGTTTGAAACAGTATCAATAATAGGTTTCTCCCTTAACCATGCTAATCTCTTTTCAGGATCACGAATTGTAGCATGATATAAAATTCCGACAAGAGCCGGTATCATAATAATGAGTAATACTTCGCGGATTAGCCCCTTATTCATTGTAACTTCCTTATTATTTTCCTCTAAAAATTCCTTATTCTTTTCAAATAAGTGTAAGCACTATTAAGTTCTCGTGATTTTAGCTTTGCCTTTTCCTGTTCATCCATTGGTTTAGATACCATCAAGTCTGGATGAACTTCTCTTATTTTCTTTTTGTAAGCCGACTTTATTTCGTCAATCGTAGCTGTAATTGTTAAATCCAAAATACGATACGATTTTTGCAATTCAGTTTCTGTTTTCGTATATGTATGCTTGTAACGGTATCTATTTGTTGATTCTTTGCCATTCGATAAGCTATCAATTTCATTTCGCAGCGCATCATCCTCTTCATCGAATATACTCTCAACCGAGACAGATGATATACGTATGTCGTCGGCACTTAAACGAGCAAATCGTTTAACTCTATTCCACAACTGCCCCACTACACTAAACTCCATTCATATATTTATTGCAAACTACTTCTTTTTTTTGGGGAATACAATAGTTGACGTATCAACATAATAAATACATTTTTACCCTCAAAAAGTATTGTCACATTCGGAAGTTAGCGTATTTTTGTGTTCTTTGTACGAAAAATCCATAAGTAACGATGTTTGAATCACTACAGTCACGACTTGAACTCGCGCTCAAAAAAATGCGTGGTCAGGCGAAAATTACTGAAGAGAATATAGATGAAGCGATAAAAGAAATCCGCACTGCTCTTCTTGATGCTGACGTAAACTTTAACGTAGTGAAAAAGTTTATTGAGGATATTAAGAACAAAGCGGTAGGTATGGAAGTAAAAGGTAATCTTTTACCCGGTCAACTTATCGTAAAGATTGTGTACGATGAGCTTGTAGAACTGATGGGAGCTCAAAAGAGTGAACTCATTTATGCACGTTCGGGCCCGACAATAATTCTTGTAGCCGGATTGCAAGGTTCCGGTAAGACGACATTTTGCGGTAAACTTTCAACATTCTTAAAGAAAAAAGGTCGTCAACCCCTTTTAGTTGCTGCCGATATCTATCGCCCTGCTGCTATTGAACAGTTAAAAGTATTGGGGCAACAAGCGAATGTACCTGTTTTCACTCTTGAGAATGCTAATCCGAGACAAATTGCAAGTGAATCATTAGCACATGCCCGTAAATACAATCGTGATGTAATCATTGTGGATACGGCAGGTCGTTTAACAATTGATGAAGAGATGATGCAAGAGGTTGAGGATATTTCCAAACTTCTTACACCTGTCGAAACATTATTTGTGTGCGATTCGATGACAGGACAGGATGCTGTTAATACTGCAAAAGCATTTCATGAGCGATTAAGTCTTACAGGTGTTGTACTTACCAAACTTGATGGTGATACACGCGGAGGTGCTGCACTTTCCATAAGAACTGTCGTCGGTAAACCGATTAAATTTGTCGGTATCGGTGAAAAAATTGATGCGCTTGAACTTTTCCACCCCGAACGTATTGCTTCACGTATTTTGGGTATGGGTGATATTCTTACCCTTGTGGAAAAAGCGCAGTCTGAAATAGATGAAAAAGAAGCAGCGAAATTAGAAGAGAAAATCCGTAAAAATGAATTTAATCTTCAGGATTTTCTTGAGCAGTTAAAAGTTATCAAACGTATGGGTTCATTGAAGGATTTGCTCGGTATGATTCCGGGTATGGATTCCGCAATGCGTAATGTACAAGTTGATGACAAAGCATTCTCGAAAGTAGAAGCCATCATTTTTTCAATGACAAAAGATGAAAGATCTAATCCGAAAATCATAAACGGCTCACGTCGTCGTCGTATCGCTATCGGAAGCGGATCTTCCATTCAAGATGTCAATCGTCTTCTCAAACAATTTGAAGACATGCAAAAAATGATGAAGATGATGACAAAAGGAAATATGGCGCAAAAGATGCGCAATTTCAAAATGCCAACCGGTTTCAGACGCTGAAATACCGGATTTTATTTACATAAACCAGAGTAGGGTATCTCAATGGTTAAATTACGTTTACGTCGCAAAGGACGTAAAAAAGCAGCGTTTTACGATATTGTCGCTGTTGACGGTCGCACTCGCCGTGACGGTGCATTTATCGAACGTATCGGATATTTCAATCCCTTAACGACTCCTTCAACAATCAGTGTAGATCACAGCCGTGCTATCTACTGGTTAAGTAATGGTGCACAACCTACTGATGTTGTGCAATCATTATTAAGCTATGATGGCGTTTTATTGCGCCGTCATCTTGGTTTTAAAAATGTTGCCGCCGAAGAAATAGAAGCTTCGGTTGAAAAACATAAAGCCAATGTAGCAAAACGATATGCACTCAATAAAGAAAAACGCAAAGTGCGCAAAGCCAAAAAAACGGCTGCGGCAGCTAAAACGGAATAATAACACGATCGTATTCTTGAATGAAAATAAGAAGCGAATCCATTAGCTGGATTCGCTTCTTTCATTTTTTCCGAAACATATTCGTCATGTATTCAATGTAGAGTATGTATTCTCCCTTTCGTGAATGAAATGAACAAATGTAAACTTGTATGATGACAAATAGCAGAGACATTTTCAAGGCAATTCCTCCGTTAAAAACGAGTATATTAATCCTTAATTTTGAAAATACAGATTTTACTGAAAAGCTCCGTCAATATCTTATTGAAACTCAAGTAATACAAAATGCTGCGAATAACAACACTCTTTATGATTGTATAATATGCTCTCCCTCGAATCTCAGTATGCTTATCGAACAGTTAGACTTAATGATATTATCGAAAGACTGCACTATTGTTATAGGTGATAAAGATTCTATCCTACCCGATTCTACACATACATTTCTTAAAGAAAGAGGTTTTCTTTTCTTTTCAGATTCGAACAAAAAGAATTTCCCATATTTTCAAAAAATACAAAGTGATTGGGAAAGAGTACAACAAATCGCTTGGTTTTGCTATACACATATAAACCCCGAACAAGATAACGATAAACAAGACGGATACCGAATACTGAAAGACGGTTACGGTCTTTGCGGAAGTAGTTCCAGAGCAGCGCGCTTTCTTGCAGAAAACTTTGGTCTCGAGGCAAAAGTGGTAACATTCAGAATGGAAGGATTACCTTTCGGTAGAGGCGAATCGAAATGGGATACACATACGGTTTGCGAAGTAAAACTGAAAGAAGAAAATAAATGGGTTGTATGTGATGCTATGGCAAATATATGTTATCCTTATTCACTACAAGAGTTAATATCAAGTCCTAATCTTGCAGACACGTATTTGGAGAAAATACATTTTCAACCGGATGAACGTTGGGAAAAAAGGAATTATCGGTGGTATTCAACAAGTGGGGCATATAAACTTGCTGTCTCAATGAAATATCCTAAAGTATGGTATAGCAAATTGAAGAAAACAATACAGAAGTTTATTCCTTGATTTTACACAATTTTTCCGTCCTTCATTGTAAGAACCCTATCAGCCAAATCCGCAACTTGATTACTATGAGTTGCAATTATGCATGTCAGATTATACTCATGGCGTAGATTCTTCAATAATTCCAATACTGAAACTGTGTTCGCCGTATCCAAGTTGCCTGTCGGTTCATCAGCTAACAGTAATTGAGGTCTATTTATTAAGGCACGCGCAATTGCAATTCTTTGTTGCTCGCCACCTGAAAGTTCAGAAGGTTTATGATCTAATCTGTGCCCTACCCCAACTCTTTCCATTAATTCCTTAGCGGATTTTCTTATTGAAGCGACCGGAAAACCTGCCAAAAGACCGGGCATCATTACATTTTCTATTGCTGAAAATTCGGGTAATAAATGATGAAATTGAAATACAAACCCGATTTTTTTATTTCGGATCTCCGTAATTTCCTTTTTTGTCAAAGCAGAATACTGTAACTGTTTTTCATCGAATGAATATTTAACATCACCGGAATCGGGCTTATCGAGAAAACCTATAATATGAAGCAATGTGCTTTTTCCGGCTCCCGATGGACCAACGAGAGCAACAAACTCTCCCTTTTGCGATTCGAACTCCACTCCCGAAAGTACAGGTCTGTCGCCGCTTTTATCTAATGAATAACTTTTTGTAATTCCTGAAGCCGATAGTATAAAACTCATTTTTTCTGCTTTAGCTCTTCAATAAAATTACGAAGTATAACAGCTGCGGCTACCATATCTTTTTGCCCCTTTTCTCTTCTTTTTTTTCGCGAATTCCCGACTATAGCCATTGTCTGAAATGCGTGAATAGTGGAGAATGCCTCATCATATTCAATAATCGGAATTGATAATGTTTCTCTTAATCCTTCGCAAAACTGTTTTATCAATTTTGCCATTGCAGTTAACTCGTCATCATGAGATAATGGTATTCCGACAATTAAAGCACCAATTTCATCGGAAATACAGCGATCTCTAATAATTGAAAAAATATCTTTTTTTGTCGCATCAAAAAATAAACGTGGAGTTATGGCAATATGATGTTCGTCACAAGTTGCATAGCCGATGCGCTTTGTACCGATATCAAGTGCTGCAAGCCGCTTTCCATTCAGCGTAATGCTCATTTTCTATTCACGGCAATCTTTGTTACACCTGATTTATCATTCGAGGAAGACACTCCGTTCAATAAATAAACCCCCGTCTGAACAAATTTTCCATCATTATCCTTACCATCCCAAACAGTTTTTCTACTTTTTGTTGATAGGGTTCGTACTTTTCTTCCGTCTATTGTTACAATATGCACCGATGAGTTTTCACTCAATCCCTCAATAACTAACTCGGCATCTTTTTCAGGGTTATATGGTTGCGGATAAACGGAAATATCATAATCCTGTAACGGAGATACTGAAAGTGAGGTAGCTTCCGACAAGCCCTGTTCAGTTCCGAAATACACCTTACCTGTATTATCGTCAAGGGCAATTGCTTTGATATCATTGGAAACCAAAGGAGCATTACTTGTATTAATAATTGATAGTACTTCCGAACCATCATCATTAAGCACAAAAACCCCCTGGTTAGTAGCTACCCACTTATTATTGACCGCATCGACGGCTATATCACGAACCACTTGATTAGTAACTGTTTGCAATTTAGACACAGTAACTTTTCCACCTGACCTTGATGCATTTGATGTGTTGTAAATTACATTGATTCCGGCACTTGTCCCTACCCACAATACCCCGTTTTTGTCAACAGCAAGACAACTCGGATTATTATCCAATAATCCTGAATTACTTGTATTCAACAATCCCCATATATCGTCATTCGTATTATCAAATGTATTTTTTTCATTAAAATACCCCATTCCGTCATCATCCCTGCTTACAAACCACTTTGTATCTGATAAATCAACTGCAATCTCGGTAAAACTTCTTTTACGCATTATCAAAGGTGCAAAAAAGCCCTTATGATTACCATCTTCTCTAAAAGCCACAAGTAAAGGTCCTTCGCTCTCACCGGCAAATGTCGGTACCCATGTCGTATTTTCATTATCCTTTGCTGCAATACCAGTCACTACAAACCCCTCACCTCCTTTCAAACCAACAAGAGGACTATTTGCGTTTGTGTAACGCGTAAATTCAAAATCGTCACCTTTTTCAAGAACTTTCGTTATCCCCCCTCCCCAACTGCCAAGCCAAATACTACCATCGGAAAAAGTTGCCACTTTATAAGCCGCATCCTCTGTTATATCTTTTCTAATGGAAGGATGATAGTTTTTCCATTCACCATTACGTAAAGCATAACTACCTGTTCCTCTATCTCTATCACCTGAAGCCCATAGAATTCCACGCGTATCGACACTTAAGGAAGTAAATAAATTCGCATAAGGAGTTACCGGTACAAATTTTTCCTGTTTATCGCCTTTCTGAATTCCGATGCCACCATTCTGTGTGTATAAAGCAAATAAAAAAACTGTTCCGTTTTTTACAATGGTTTTATGTTCCGAAAACGGGTTAAAACTTGATCCGCTTATTCGGTCGGAATTCAAACGTTGCAGAAAAAAAACATTGGAATAAATAATTGAGGTGTTATCAGTATCTATTTTTAAGATTTTATCAAGACTATTCTGCTCATTAATTTTTAAAGATCTTTTCACAATGCCGTTTTTATATGAACTTATTCCCCAATTATGTCCTATATATAAAGAGTCGTTCAGTACTGCAGCTGAATGGCAATCATTAGAAATCAGACCTTCCGAGATTGTAATATTCCTCCACGTCGATGGATCTCCTAATGAGTTGTTAACAATCGGAGTAAGGGCAATCCCGACAGGCGTAACCGCAACCAAGGTATCATTCCATTTCAGTAATTGTTTTACTTCAGTCTGTTGTGAAAAACTCCCCAATCTCTGCGCATATGTTCCCGGGGCGCCTTCATAAGAGTAGTCAATCAGTCCGAAATCCCCTGCAATAAACATCTTATTGTTTGTAAATAGGAAACCATTTATTCTTTTTTTCGTTAGATTTTTTGCAAAACGAATATCTGTTATGTGGGTCCAATTCCCTGAATTATCCAAAATATCAATGTCACCATTATCAGAACCGACATATAAACGATGGGATATCTCGTCATACTCTATCGAGGTGCAGTTAATGGAAGTCAATGCGCCGATATTACGAAATTCTTCAAACTCGCTCTCAACAGGATTATATTTAAATACTCCGCCGGAAGTTGAAACCCAATAATTTCCTTTATCATCAACAGTTACATCAGAAGCAATATTCATTGATGAATGCGAACGCCACGAGTCGAGCCGCACTTGTGAATAAAGTGGAGTTAAATAGCCCCAAATAATGACAAACATTACGGATAAGGTACGCTGCATAGTTACCGCTCAATAATTAAAATAAAAAAAATTACTGGTACCAATGATCCATAATAAAAATATAAGTTTATAAAATTAGCTTAGATATGCCGAATACATCCACACAAGTTTTTCTTGTTCACGTATATAATCGCTCATTAATGAGCTTGTTCCTTCATCACTGTAAGAGCCTGCTTTTTCCAACAATATACGCTCCTTTTTCAATAAGATTTCAAATGAGTCAACAATTGATGCCAAACACTCATTACCCTCATTCACATTACCTATTTCTTTTATATCGGAATATGTTATATAGTTTGAAAAAGAGTGATAGGGTGTACTTCCGAGTGTAAGCACTCTTTCGGCAACTTCATCAATTTTTAGTAAAACATCATTATATAATTCTTCAAACTTCAGATGTAATTCAAAAAATTTATCTCCTTTAATATTCCAGTGAAATCCGCGAACATTCATATAAAATATTTGCAAATTTGCCAGTAGATCATTCAACAAACCGGATAATTCTTTCGCATTGTCCGCTTGTAGCCCTATCCTTGTTCTCATATTTTTCCTTAATTGTTATTTTGGTAAACAGGAGATGTGCTTTCTTGAACATTACCATATACCGGAAGACTTAATGTAGGATAATCATCAGTACTTGTTTTTAACTTTAATTCGCCATTATAATATCCTTTTTTCATAGGTCTTAGTTTGGCAACGATCTCAAACGATGTCCCCTCTTTAATTGTTACCGATTGTTTAGCATTAATCGTAAGACCTTCGGGTAATTGGAAATCGGACAAAGTTATAGGAGATTGAGAGTTGTTTTTAATAGTAATTTTCGACTCGGCGGTTTCTCCTACACGAAGATCCGAAAATGTAAAATGCTGACTTGGGCTTATAACTAATGCACGAACAACATCTGCTTTTAAATATAAAATTCTGTCTCGATTCGAAGGGTCATTACTTGTAACAGCTATACTTTTTGTTAA
>JALHLL010000116.1 GCA_022844575.1 bacterium | reverse complement strand
GTTGGATATTGAAGTAATTCGCACTCCCCCGAAAAAAAAACGATTCGGTGGAAAAAGCGATGATTCTAAAGCCGTAAAATTGTTAAATGGCGCAGCAAGCAGTATTTCATCTTTTCTCCATCAGCCGGATTCGGCTATACGGTGGCGTAAAACTGCATTGGAAACTGCAGAAAATATTATCCGCGAAAAAAAAGTCAATGTAATTTTTACAACCGCTCCCCCATTTTCGGATTTTATTATCGCCGAAGAAATCGCGAAAAAACATCGCATACCGTTTATTGTTGATTATAGAGACCTATGGGTTGATAATCCGGAGCGCTCTTACCCGACACCTATGCACAAAAACAGCGATAGACAAAGAGAGGAAACTGTATTAAAAACGGCTTCGCATGTTTTGGTTACGTCCCGAGCGGCAAAGGAATTACTCATAAAAAGATATAGGTTTTTACGATACGATGATGTCGGTATCATTCCCGATAGTTATGATGGAGAGTATTTTGATGAATATTACCCACATTCGGGCGATCATAAGTTGATTAT
Source organism: bacterium (assembly GCA_022844575.1). Taxonomy (GTDB): domain Bacteria; phylum Bacteroidota; class Ignavibacteria; order Kapaibacteriales; family UBA961; genus UBA2353. The sequence goes on along the minus strand of JALHLL010000116.1, from coordinate 9,914 downwards.
AACCCATTGCGGAGAAATACAAAAACCCCATTTAACAAAGAAATTGATACAAGCAATCGGAAAATTTCTCAAAAAGAATCCGCAACTCACATCAATTTTGGAGTTTCGTTTTGTAGGTACTTTAGCCGGATTACAGCAGAAAAAGATAGAAAAATTAGGTTTACAGGAGAATATCATATGTACGGGCTATGTTTCGCATCGGGATGCAATGAAACAAATGCTTGCGGCTGATATTTTGTTATTGGTTTCCGATAGACAACAACCTTCTGCAAAGCTATATGAGTATCTTGGAGCTCGAAAACCGATTTTGGCATGTGTAAATAGCTCAGTTGCAAAAAGAGCGGCGGAAGAAACGGGTGCGGCAATTATAGCGCGTGCAGATAATGTAAAAGATATCGAACAAAAAATAGAAGCCATTGTTTCCGAATGGAAAAACGGCAGTTTATCATTACCCGATGAATCAACGGTTCTAAAACACGATATTCGTAATCATATCGGGGAACTTTCGCGGCTTTTGGCTATTGCAGCCAGATTTTAGAAAACTCTTATCGTATGCCCCAATCGGTTAGCAATTCAAAATTTCCTGTATGAACCGGAGGGCATTGAACTATCGGCGTATTATCAAAATGTGTTGAGTGTTCGGAAACTTTCATCATTCTGTTCCTTTATAATGCATAGTGTAAACATCAAAAGAAATGTAGAAATTTTCATGCCGAGTTTGGTGTATAAATATTAGAGTTGCTAAGCATGAGATATTATTTCTTTCTTGAAATAGCGGAGTTGTGATGCGTCCCGACGAACAAATCATACCCGAATTTATTCGGAAGATTCTGGAAAAAGCACTTAGTATCGGCACAAAAGATATTCATGCCGCAACTGCCTTATTGCGTGAGGCATATTCCGAAGCCGAAAAACAAGACGACTATACCATAACAGCCGAAGCTCTTTTACAAATATGCAATCTGTACAGCATTTTCGGACTCTATAATGAGATTGAAATGTTGTTGACGGATGCTATATGTTTATGTGAAGAACATAATGATACGGAACGTATTCTCCATTACAATGAAAAACTTGCCGCTTTTCATCTTGTTCAAGGCGATGGTAATAAAGTTATTTCTATTATTCAATCTCAATTCCGAAGAATAGAAGCCTCGGAACTATATCAATACTACTCCAGAACATATACGATTGTAGCAAATGCCTACAGAATGAACGGTAATTTGCCCGAGGCAAAAAAATCAGCTGAACAAGCATTACACTATATAAGCCATTATCCCGATGAAACCGATGAAATTGAAGCAAGGCAAACGCTCGGTTCCGTATGCGGGCAAATGGGCTTACTTAATGAAGCACTTGAACAATTCGGGACAATTTACCTCCATCCTAATGTAAAGAATACGCCGCGTTTATTTACTGATGTATGTGGCATGTTATCGGAATTATATACCACCCTGGGAGATTTCAGCAAAGCATTAGAACTCGCAATGGAGGGGCTGCGATTTATAAAGAGCAATGATTTGAGATTTATTGAAGCAACTCTGCATAGCCATGCGGGTTTAGCATATTTACGTATGGGAAACATTTCAGCAGCATTAAGTGAATACCTTGAATGTAAATCAATTAGAACCGAAATCGGTGACAAAGCGGGAATAGCAATTGTCAATACTCGACTTGGGCGACTATATTTAGATTCGCAAGAGTTTGAAGAGGCATTACGCTATGGTTATGAGGCACTTGCTCTTTCAAAAGAATATGGTTTCGAAATCAATGAAGGATATGCCTACCTCATTATAGGTGAAGCATTTCTATCACTTAAAGATTTTGAGGAAGCATATCAATACTTTAACCTCTCCTATCAACGATTTTCAGAACTACAAGCACTAACGGGTTTACCTTCCGTTCAGCGTTCCAGATTATATAATGCACTTATTACCCTACATAATCAGCGTCAAGAAAGAACTCTCTCGCATAGCTACAAAAACGAATTACAAATTCTTGAAGCTGAAGAGCATATAAACAATGAACAAACATCCATACTTATACGCAGTTTTGAACAAAAACGCACTGAAGAAAAACTTCGTACCTTAGGCATCCGATCGGTGGTTATTCCACAAAACGATAAAAGTAAAAACCAAACAGTTATAAGCAATGAACATATTGATATTAAGGTACAAATACTCGGGCGTTTCCGATTAACTGTAAATGAAAAAGAAATACAACCCGAACAATGGAAAAGAAAAAGAAACAGAGACATATTCAAATACCTGATTTTGCATTATGGACAAACGATATCGATTGAAAAAATTATTGATGTTTTTTGGGAATATGATGCACCTGCAAATGCCGCCAATATAATTTGGAATGCTGCATCAGTTATTAGAACAGTTTTGGAGCCCGACTTACCTAAAGGAGCAAACTCATCATTCCTGAAAGCAGTCGACAGATCTTATACATTATATTTCGGAGAAAAAGGAACATTAGATGCAGCAGAATTGTTAGAGTATATTCGACAGAGTGAAAAAGCAACTGATATAATAGAAAAAACAACACTTTGGGAAAAAGCAATTACTATGTATGAAGGCGATCTATTACCGGAAGATATACATGAAGAATGGACTGAAGAAAAACGTGAGGAATTAAAATCTTCCTATATTCAGGCATGTTTAGAGTGTTCGCGTAATTATGCTCTGGATGGTAATTTTACAGTGTCGGCACGATATTCTAAAAAAGTAATTTCCGCAGATAATACAAATAGGAATGCATATGAATTATTTGTAAATGTGTGTAAAGCAGCCGGCAATACAATGGAAGCCCAAACCTTAATAAACAAATGCAAAGCACTGTATCGTAAGGAATATGATTCCTCACCACCGATATGGTTAATGCAATTAGAGCAATCTCTTATACATACGGCTTAAATAATAAATTTGAGAATAGGGAAAGTAGTTTTGCTTTAATGCAAAAAATAAGCCCGTAGAAATATTGTTCCAAGGGCTTAGCTGCTTATTGTATATATTTTTTCAATTTACCGCAATATCGTTCCTTCCCTATCGGGGCTTGTGGAAACAATGGTAACGGGAACACCTACATAATCCTCAATAAACTTAATATATTCTTGCGCTTTTATAGGTAATTCCTCATAAGTTTTGCAATCTGCCAACGATTGATTCCAACCTTCTAAAGAAATATAATCGAGAGAAAGTCGCTCCAAAGAATCACAATCTGCCGGGAATGATTTTAGTAATTTACCATCAAGATTATATCCTACGGCAATTTGTATCGTTTCAAAATCATCAAGCACATCCATTTTAGTAAGAGCAATTTCCGAAATACCGTTCACCATAACCGAATATTTAAGAGCTACCAAATCAAGCCATCCGCAGCGTCTTGGTCTGCCCGTTGTTGCACCGAACTCATGCCCGTTCTTACGGAGATGTTCACCTATGGAATCATGTAGTTCTGTCGGAAAAGGACCATTACCTACTCTTGTGCTATATGCTTTTACAACCCCCATAATGGAATGTATAGCTGTAGGAGGCACTCCCAAGCCCGTGCATGCACCCCCACTTGTCGGATTAGAACTTGTAACAAAAGGATATGTACCGTGGTCAACATCTAATAAAGCCCCCTGAGCCCCTTCCATCAAAATACTTTTGCCTTCGCGTACGGCATTATTAAGTAATAATGTCGTATCGGTAATGTATGGATCTATTTTTTTGTCGAACTCCAAATATTCATTGATGATATTCTCGACATTCAGTTCTTCTCTTTCATATATTTTGGTAAGGAGCTCGTTTTTCTCCTCGATATTAGCCCTTAACCTTTCGGAAAAGAGTTCTCTATTCAGCAAATCCACAATACGAATACCTGATCTGTTGAACTTATCATTATAACAGGGCCCAATACCTCTACCGGTAGTACCTATGGAACGTTCGGCACCGGCATGCTCTTCGCGAGCTTTATCAAGTAATTTATGGTAGGGCATAATTAAATGCGCTTTATGGCTTATAAAAAGCCGTCCCGATATCGAAACACCAAGTGATTCAAGTATGGCAATCTCATCCATCAGGGCTACCGGATCAATCACTACTCCATTACCTATTATACATTGCACGCCATCTTGTAAGATACCTGACGGTATAAGGTGCAATACATATTTTTTGCCATGTGCCACAATAGTATGCCCTGCATTGGCACCGCCCTGATAACGTGCCACAATATCAGCATTCTCACTTAGCAAATCAACTATTTTACCTTTACCTTCATCTCCCCACTGCGCACCGACAATTACACGAACACTCATAGTATATTTATCCTCTAAAAAACATAAAAAAGCCCCGATTTTTGCTAAACCGGGGCTCAGAATAAGATTTATTTTTCCATTTTTATGAATCGGGTTCCGGTCTATTCCCGTTCCATTGCTTCCTTCAAAGTCGGCACAATGGTAAATATCGAAGAGAGCCGCGTCATATCCAATAACTTATTTACTCTCACAGGTACATTGGCAAGAATCAAAACTCCAGCACTTTTTCGTACAGTTGTATGAGCTGCTACAATCATACCGAAGCCCGAACTGTTAATAATTTCTACTTTATTAAGGTCAAGTATTATTCTATTTGTTCCCGAAGCAACAAGTTCAGATATTTTAGCCGAAAAATCCATTGCATCGGCACCGCCTATCACCTGCTCCGAAAGCTCAATAACAGCCGTAGATTTATGTGCATTATGTGGATATGCTATTGTCATACTTAATACACCGCTGAACTCAAAAAAATAGAATTATTCCGCCCGAATTTTCGTAAAAGTTATGCTTTAGCCAAACGACCTTGTTGTTTTTCATACTCGCCTTCGATATCTTTTTTCTGAACATTCTGAATGTACCAGATTACAAAAGCACTTGCAATATAAATAGAGGAATATGCACCTGTCAAAATACCAACAAGCATAGTAAATGCAAAGCCCTCAAGTCCCTCACCGCCCAAAATCGTCATTGTGAACAAAACAAGAACAACGGTTGCAACTGTGTTAATCGTACGGCTAAGCGTTTCATTGATACTTAAGTTCATAAGTTGAATCAAGTTCATTCCCTTATGTTTTTCTAAGTTTTCACGAATACGGTCGAAAATGATCACAGTGTCATTTACAGAGAAACCAATAACGGTTAAGAAAGCCGCAATCATAGAAGTATTCATCTCTAAATTGATGATACCGAATTTACTGAACACGGTCACCAAAACCAAAGTCACAAGTACATCATGAATAATTGCTATGGCAGCACCTATTCCGTACGTAAATTCAAATCGAAAAGCGATGTATAACATTATGGCAATAATAGCAAGTACAACCGCAATAAGGGCTTTCGTTTTTAACTCACTCCCTACTTTGGCTTCAATATTATTCACCATAAGAATTGTTATCGTCTCATCGGGGAAACCTTTTTGCAAACGCTCCTCAATGCTTTTGCGCATATCTTCTTTGCCGAAAGCACCAACAGGTACCCGAATAAGAAATTGACGCTCTTTTCCATATGATTTGATTTCCGAACCCTCTACCCCACCTTGTTCAATTACTTTACGAATTTCCGCGGTTGTATTCAGCTTGGAGAATTCCACACCTACTTCCGCTCCGCCTGTAAAGTCAATACCGAATTTAAGCCCTAAAACAAAGGGTAATAATATCCCAAGAACATTAAGTACTAAAGAAAAGTAAATTAATGTTTTGCGTTTACCCAAAAAGTCAATATTTGTTCCATGTAAAAATTGCATTGTTTTCTCCTAATTAAGCATTCTTGGGTTGACCAAAATTGTAAGTACCACTCGCAGGCATTGTCAACTCAAGAATTGCCCTCGAAACAATTATTGCCGTAAACATTGTTGTTGCAATTCCTATAAGCAAGGTAAAAGCAAAACCCTGTATCGGCCCTGTACCAAGAATAAGTAGTATTATACCTGTTAAGGCAGTAGTAATGTTCGAATCTACAATGGCTGATAGTGCTTTGCTGAATCCTTCATCTATTGCCGAACGTAAGCCACGACCACGTCGAATTTCTTCGCGAATACGTTCAAAAATGAGGATGTTTGCATCCACCGCCATACCGATTGTTAAGATAATACCGCCAATACCCGGTAATGTTAATGTACCTTTTAAAGCCGCTAAACCTGCAAGCATTAATATAACATTGATAAGTACGGCAACATTGGCAACCATACCGCCGGTGCGATAATATAAAATCATAAAGGCAATTACTAAAACAACTGCAAGAATACTTGCATTGATACCCGCCTGAATATTATCCTCACCTAACGAAGGTCCTACTACTCTTTCTTCGATAATTTGAACCGGAGCTTTTAAAGCACCTGCCTTTAATATCACCGAAAGAAGATTTGCTTCTTTACTATCAGCCATACCTGAAATCTGCGAACTTCCGTTAGGAATTTTTCCCTGTACTACAGGTGCAGAGTAAACCTGATCATCAAGAACAATAGCAATTTGTTTTTTAATATTCGCGCCTGTAATTGCGGCCCAACGTTCCGCACCGTCCAAATCCATTTGCATAGAAACAACGGGTTTATTATCCATCGGATCAAAGGTCGGTATAGCATCCGTAATTACATCACCCTTTAGTTCCGCCTCACGTTTTAAACAATATACCTGATATACAGGATCGAGAGACGCGGCAGTGTTTGCTTCAGGTTTTGCTGCGCGAACTAATTGCAGGTCCGGTGGCATTACTCCTCTTAAAGCATCACTTGCAAGATAGCCCATCAATTTATCGAAACTTGTACGACTTGCATAAAAGATATAGTCCCCGTTCGGAATATTACCTGTCATGAAGAAACCGCCCTGTGTTGTAGCATCAATATATTGATTGCCATTTTTGAACATCACCTGTAAAAGCGTTGAGACTTTATGGTCAGCAGCATACGCTTTACCTTGCTGATCTTTTGGCAAATGTGCATAAGGATTTGAAGTATCTGCAGCTTGTGCCGTTTTTGTCGAATCTTTTTTCGTTGAGTCTGCTTTTGTAGAATCCGTCTTAGCAACAACGTCTGTACTGTCTTTTTTTGTCGTGTCCGTAGTTGCGGCAAGAGCCGCTTTTTTGTCTTTCGGAGCTAGAGCTTTATCCGCAGCATAGAGTGCTTTCACTATATCCTGATTGTTGCGAACAAGTTTAAACTCAAGTCGAGCCGTACCCGAAAGTAGGTCGCGCATTTCCTTTTCATTGGAAACACCTGGCAACTCAAGCACAATGCGTCTTGCGCCTTGTTTTTGAATTGATACTTCCGATACACCGTATTTGTCAACACGTTGACGAATAACTTCCATTGCCTGATTAACCGCATCGTCAATATCGCGTTTTAATTTATCAATAATGGAATTATCGGAGATTTCTTTACTATCGCCAATGTCGAAATAAGAAATAAGCGAACGCCCTTTCGGCTCCGCTATTGCTTTGAAGTTCGCAAGAAATACCTCAAGCACATTCTCATCCGTATTCTGCGTCTCAGCTTTCGTTTTATTAATAACGGAAGTGAATGTTTCATCGATAGATTCTCTTAAAGCAGATTCTTCGATAAGTTTTACAATATCCACTTCAAGCATAACATACATACCGCCTTGAAGATCAAGACCGAGTTTTACGCTGCTGTTTTTAGCTGCGCGATAGCTTTCGCCATTATCGCGCATGAATGAATTGATACGAACTGTGTCTTTGCTTGTTTCAACTTCGGCTTTTTGTTTTCCGAGTTGATACGACCGAAATGTGGGCCAAAGCAAGATGCCGGCTATCACAAGTGGAGCAAAAATAATAAGATAACGAGACCACGTCTGTTTCACGCAGATGCCTCCAAACGATGACTTAAACTAAATAATTTCATTTTTATTAGAGTGCGAATTTACCGCAACGGTGAATAATAACTATGCACACGAAGTGCATATCCGCATTTCGCGACTCAAGAACACAAAAAAAAGGAGGAACTTTCTGCACCGGCAAAAAAACCCTCCGAAGTGTGGGCGAGCGACGGGGCTTGAACCCGCGACATGCGGAACCACAATCCGCTGCTCTACCAACTGAGCTACGCCCGCCATACCTTATAGGGTCACAAAAATAGTAAAAGATGAGCAATACAGCGAATCCATTTTACCAAATAGGTAAAATTGTTCTTTTCGCAGTGTATTCCCTCATCCTTTTCTGAACGATTATTTACCCTCCTTATCCACAACGGCAGCCCTTAACTGCGCCTCCGCTACCAACTTATCATCCACATATGCTTTTGCTTCCAGTGTAAAGGTATTAAAGCGTCGTTGCGTCATGATTACCTCCATAACCAAACGGTCGCCCGGCACAACAGGTTTTCTGAACTTGATATTATCCATACTTATGAACATTACCAGTTTATTTTCTTGTAATCCGCCATAATTTAACAATAGAAGTCCACCGGTTTGCCCCATTGCTTCAAGAATAAGTACCCCGGGCATAATCGGTTTTTCGGGGAAGTGTCCGATAAAAAACGGTTCGTTTATCGTTACATTCTTAAACCCTACAATTCTATTTTCCTGTGCATCAAACTCCGTTATTCTATCAACAAGCAAAAAAGGGTAACGATGGGGCAATACTTTCATAATATCGCTTATATCATATACCAAACCGTCACGTTTTTTTGTTTGGGTTTTCTTCTGAATCTTCTTTTGCTCATATAGTTCACGTACTTTTTTTGCAAATGCTATATTGCTTGCATGTCCGGGCCTTGCCGCAAGAATTTGGGCTTTCATCGGTACGCCTACAAGTGCCAAATCGCCCAACATATCGAGCAGTTTATGCCTTGCGGGTTCATTCTTAAAACGCAAATGATTATTATTAAGAATACCGTTTGTGCCGAGAAGAATATCTTGTTGCAAACCCAATGAAAGAAACATTTCCGTGAGTTCTTCTTGGCTCATATCCTTATCAACTATAACTACCGCATTATCAATGGAACCGCCGCGTATCAGCCCTTGTTTATGGAGCATCTCCACTTCCGTAAGAAAACAGAATGTCCGTGCCGGTGCAAATTCGGTCATGAACTCGCGCTCCAAATTAAAAATACCGCTATGCTGGCTGCCGAGAGCCGGATTATTATAATCCACCATCACCGTAATTCTGAAATCATCATTCGGCAATGCGACTATATCAACACCTTTTTCCTCATCGGTGTATCGTATGGGCGTATCTATTACTAAGTAATCTTTCGGTGCTTTCTGCTCCTTAATACCCGCCTTTAACAATAGCTCGGCAAAAGGCAAAGCACTGCCATCAGCTACAGGAGGTTCATTTGAATCCAATTCAATACGGCAATTATCAATTTGCAAACCAACTAAAGCGGCTAATACATGTTCTACCGTATGAACCTTTGCATCATTATACGTTAATGTAGTGCCACGTGCAATATCAGTAACATACTCGGCTAATGCAGGTATTTCGGGCATACCCTCAATATCGCTGCGAACAAAACGGAAACCGTAATGTTCGGGTGCCGGATGGAATGTAACGGTTGATAAGTTTCCGGTATGTAAGCCCACACCTGAAAGTGAAACGGACTCGCCTATTGTTCTTTGATTAACGACCATATCTATTTGTTTTGTTCGAGTTCTTGTATTCTGTTTCTTAATTCCTGTACATCCTTTATCAACTGCGGTAACATACGCAAACCGCCTTCTATACGTACGGCAGTAGAGTATTCCTTAGCCGGTGAGCCAAGATACGCTCCCGATTTTGTTATATTTTTACCTACGCCGCTTTGTGCTAACATCGTTACATCATCGGCAAGCGACATGTGTCCTGCCAAACCCGCTTGCCCGCCTATACGTACTCGTTTTCCTATTTTGGTACTACCGGATATACCTGCTTGCGCTGCAATAGCGGTGTTATCATC